>CAZHOU010000150.1:0-4118 GCA_964534165.1 uncultured Zetaproteobacteria bacterium | reverse complement strand
GGCTGCTGTGTGGTGGCGTGGTGCCCGACGGCGGGGCCGGGCGCGGGCGGGGTTCGACTTGATGACGGGGCCGGAAAGGAACCGCCAGGAACGCGACCAGCGGAGCAGGAAACAAGAGAGGGCCGAGGCCGTGGCACGAATCGCGCGGGAGGTGGCGCATGAGGTGAAGAATCCCCTGGCGGCCGTGCGTGGGGCGGCACAGTGGCTGTCGGAGCAGGGGCTCGCCGGCGGCCAGAAGGAGGCCGTGGACATGATGCTTTCCGAGGTGGACCGGATTCGGGAGCGGATCGACAGCTTTCTGCAGTTGGGACCAAGGGCGCCGTTGGGCATGGAACCGGTCAACATCCATACATTGATCGATGAGGTGTGCAGGCCGGTGGATGGGGTGAATTTGAGGCGCGTCTACGATCCCAGCCTGCCGCCAGTGTTGACCCATGCCGGACGTCTCCGGCAGGCGATCGAGAATCTGTGGCGGAATGCGATCGAGGCCGGTGCGCACCACATTGAATGGCAGACACGGGTGGATCCGACGGTGAAGCTGCCCGGGCACAAGGGGCCGGTGCTCGAGGTGCGCATCAGCAACGACGGCGAGCCCGTACCGCAGGAGATCCGGGGGCATGTGTTCGAGCCTTTCGTCACCGGCAAGACGAGGGGAAGCGGTCTTGGCCTGGCGCTTGTGCAGAGGGTCATGATTGAGCACAACGGCAAGGTCACGCTCCGATCCGCTCCCGGCCGCACAACCTTTGTGCTGCATCTTCCGATCGGGAGTGCAGCCTGATGCGCGCCCTGGTGGTGGACGATGACGCCGGCATCCGCTGGGTGCTTTCACGCGTGCTGGTCGAGGAAGGCCTGGATGTGGTGCAAGCCGCTTCGCTTGCGGAGGCCTTGCGCCTTCAGGAGCTCGAAGCGCCGGCACTCGTTTTTCTCGATGTCTATCTACCCGACGGCAACGGCATGGAGGCCCTTGCGGGCGGCCGTTTTTCCGCGCCGGTGGTGTTGCTGACGGCGGAAACCACCTTCGATCACGCCGCCCAGGCCTACCGTGCCGGGGCCATGGAATATCTGCCCAAGCCCTTCGACCTGGATGAAGTACGGGCACTGGCGCGCCGGGTCCGGCCCGCGCCGGTGTCCGTAAAGAGCGACAAGCCCGCTTCCAGGGATGGAATCATCATCGGTCGCAGCGCCGCCATGCAGCAGTTGTTCCGCACCCTCGGACGAGTCGCGGCCTCGGATCTGACGGTGTTGATCACCGGAGAGTCCGGAACCGGCAAGGAATTGGTGGCCCACGTGCTGCATCAGCAGAGCCGCCGTGTCGGCAAGCCCTTCGTGCCGATCAACACCGCCGCCATCCCTGCCGATCTGCTCGAGGCCGAACTGTTCGGGCACGAGAAGGGTGCGTTCACCGGAGCCGACCGTGCCCGGCCCGGCCGTTTCGAACAGGCGGACGGCGGTACGCTGTTCCTGGACGAGATCGGTGACATGCCGGCCGGTCTGCAGGTCAAATTGCTGCGGGTCCTGGAAGAGGGTGCGATCCAGCGCGTGGGCAGCCGCGAGGACCGCCATGTCAATGTGCGGCTTCTGGCCGCCACGCATCAGAACCTGCAGCAGAAGATCAAACAGGGAACCTTCCGTGAAGATCTCTACTATCGCCTCAATGTGATCCCTGTCCATATTCCTCCGCTTCGAGAACGCAAGGACGATATTCCGCAGCTGGCGGAACACATGCTCCAGGCCGCCTCCGAGGAGTTGAACATGCGCACCCCGATTCTCCTGGACGAGGCCGTGGAGTTGTTGCGCGGTTACGATTGGCCGGGCAATGTGCGGGAGCTGAAGAACGTCATGCGCCGGCTGGCGCTTTTGACCCCGGGTGCGGCCATCACGCTGTCCGATGTGGCGCTGGCCCTCGGTCACAAGGACAACAATACGCAGGCGGAGGAAACCTTGTCCGAGGCCGTGGGTCGCTGCATGCGCCGTTATCTGAACAAGCTCGGATATGCCGAGGCCGTGGATTTGCACAGGCACCTGCTGGAGCAGGTGGAACCACCGCTTCTCGAGTTGGCCATGGAACATTGCAAGGGCAATCAGATCAGGGCCGCCCGCATGCTTGGACTGAACCGGAACACGGTGCGCAAATTGCTGCGCCAGTATCGGATCGATCCGCTCCGTTACCGAATCCGGGGATCCGGTTAAAATAAATCTCGAAGTCCGGTCAACCCAGGGTTGCTTTCAGTCTGCGTATCCCCTCGCGTAGGTTATCGAGGCTGGTGGCATAAGAAAAACGCACATGCTCTCGGGCACGGTGGCTGCCGAAGTCGATTCCGGGCGTGATCGCGACCCCGATGCGCTCCAACAGATCGAGACAGAAGGCGGTTGAATCGTTGGTCAGTTCCTCGACATTGGCGTAGATGTAGAAGGCCCCTCGGGGTTCGACCACGACATCGAACCCCAGCGGCGGCAATGCTTGCAGCAGGAATCGCCGGCGTTCGTCGTAGGCCGTCCGCATGCGCTCCACGTCTTTCTCCGCCTCCAAGGCGGCAATCGCCGCATGCTGGGACAGCGTGGGTGCGGCGATGAAGATGTTCTGCATGACACGGCGGCAGGCATCGATCAGTCCCGGGGGCACGATGATCCATCCCACGCGCCAGCCGGTCATGGCCCAGCGCTTGGAAAAGCCGTTGACGACGATGGTGTCGTCATCGAATTGCAATGCGCAAGCAGCCTTGGTGCCGTAGGTCAGGCCGTGGTAGATCTCGTCCGAGATCAGATGGCCGCCGCGCTCCCGGCAGGCGGCGGCCAGTGCCGCCAATTCCTTCTCGCGAATCAACGTTCCGGTCGGATTCCCGGGGCTGATGACCACGGCGGCGCGGGTGTCCCGGCGCCAATGACCATCGAGCGAGTTCCGGCTCAGATGGTAACGATCCTCCGGGCCAACGGGGACGTTGATCGGCCGGCCTGTGGCCAGCCGGACGAAGTTCCTCTGGCAGGGGTAACCTGGATCGGGCAGCAGCACCGATTCGCCAGGATCCAGCAACACGACGTAGATGAGATTGAACGCACCGGATGTTCCGGGTGTGATCAGGATCCGTTCCGGTGCGATCGTAAGGCCGTACTCGCGTGCATACCAGCGGCTCAGGGCTTGCTGCAGTTCCGGGGCACCGGTGGATGGGGTGTAGAAGTTTTCACCCCTGTCCAGCCATTCCTTGGCAGCGGCGATGACGGGCGCCGGGGTAGGGAAATCCGGCTCGCCGATTTCCATGTGCACGATCCGGCGGCCGGCCGCCTCCAACTCCCTGGCCCGTTCCAGGAGTTGCATGACGCGGAAGGGTTCGATCTGCTCGATGCGTCGCATGGCGGCAGCCTATCACTGCGGATGCGCGGGAGAAACGCGCATGGAGCCGCCGCGGCTTGTGGAATTTCCCGCCTGCCGCGGCTAAAGTTCCGTCATGGGGATGCCGTGTTCCATGCATGATCTCTTTGAAGCCGCGGCGGCGATGAAGAAACGCTGCCGCATCGTCTACAAGGATAGTTACGGGGAACATCACGCCTTGGTTGCAGTGCCCAAGGATCGGCGCCTTCTGGATGGGGTGGAATGGTGCTTTTTCGAGTCCGAAGCCGGTGAACTGCTGGAAGTGAAGCTCGATGACGTGGTGGCCATCGAACCGCAGCCGGACTGACTCGGGTCTGCTTCCATGCTCTGGCTCAAGGCCTTCCACATCATTGCCATGGTTTCCTGGTTCGCCGGGCTCTTCTATCTACCACGGCTCTTTGTTTACCACAGCCGGCATCCACAGGGACCGGTGCACGAGCAATTCTGTCTCATGGAGAGGAAGCTCTACCGCGTCATCATGAATCCGGCCATGGTTCTGACCCTCGTATTTGGCATTTGGCTTGCAGCCATGGAATGGGAGGCGCTGCGCGGTGCGGTATGGTTTCACATCAAGATGGTGCTGGTGCTGCTGCTGCTGTTCTTTCACGGTCTGTGCGGTCGCTATGTACGCGCCTTTGCGGACTTCGGTTGCCGACGCAGCGAACGCTTCTTCCGGCTCATCAACGAATTCCCCACCCTGATCCTGGTCGCCGTGGTGATCCTGGTCGTCGTCAAACCGTTCTAGCCTGCA
>CAZHOU010000149.1:0-4124 GCA_964534165.1 uncultured Zetaproteobacteria bacterium | reverse complement strand
AGCTTTTAATGCTGCGCAAAAAGGTGTGGAAATACCAGCCGGACATGGTGCTGCTCGCATTCCTGACCGGCAACGACATCCGCGACAACAGCAAGGAATTGAACGGCGTGGATTACATGCCCTACTTCACCCTCGGCGCCCAAGGGGAGCTGGTCGAGGACACCTCGTTCCGGCACAGGCCCGCGTACCGCTGGCGACGCCGGCTGGCCCCCCTGCTCTACAGCGATTTCCTCAATGAGCTGCGCATCTATCAATTGGCCAAGGATGGCTGGATGGCGTGGAGGAAGAAACGAGCAATCCGCCGCATCCGCCACGCCGGTGCGGGTGGGGATGCGGGACTGGATGCGCAAGTCTATCGACCGCCAAGAATCGCGGCTTGGCGGCGGGCATGGGCCGTCACGGAGCGGCTTCTGCTGGCCATCCGGAACGATGTACACGCCCGCGGAGCCGCATTCCTTCTCGTCACGCTTTCCAATGGCATCCAGGTATATCCGGATTCTGGCGTTCGCCGTGCATTCATGAGAAAGCTCGGTGTCGACAATCTGTGGTATCCGGACACGCGCATTCGACGTTTCGCGGCTGCACACGGCATCGAAGCGCTTATCCTCGCTCCGAGGATGGCGGCCATTGCCCTCAAGCGACATTTATACCTGCATGGCTTCGCCAACACCCGCATGGGCTACGGGCATTGGAACGCGGAGGGGCATCATTTGGCCGCTCGCTTGATCGCCCAACACCTGTGCCGGCAGGCTACCGCTGCTGAAGCCAGCCATGCACAAATCCAAGAGCATAGCACAGCTCGCAGAGCACCCACAGCCAGCGACCGCTGAGCACCCCCCGAACCAAACGCAACGGGAAACGCAGCAGCCGCCGCCCCAGCGGCACTTGCTCCACAAATCCCCCGTGCACATCCGGCGTCTCGATCACCCATTGTGGGTAGTGCCTGTTAGCGTACGCGGCCTGATAGCCGTTGCGATAGAACTGGCACGCCAGACTCTTCCAGGTCGCCGGCGGCAGATGGTGGTAGATGACTTCGGGAATCAGGCAAACCCGCATACCGGCCTGACGGAACTGCCGCCGCAGGTAAGGATCGAGACCGCGCGGGATCAATTCGTTCTCCCCTCCCAGGCGGCGGAAAAGTTCGGTGCGCATGATCAGGCACGGATGTTCGGCCAGATCGGAATCGGTGATTTCCTCCACCGGTTTCCAACTGCGACGGGGAATTTGGCGCATCACGCGCTTGACGAACGGAGAGGCCCAGTCAGGCACAGTGTTGTTGCCGCCAGCCATTCCGATGTCCGGATGCGCCTCCATGGCCTGAACCAGTTTCGTGAACGTGTGTGGATCGGGAAGGGAAGAATCATCATCCAACGTCAGGATGTATCTTCCCTTGGCCATGGCGGCACCGACATTGATGGCGCGCCCCTGCCGTGGATCGCCCTTGACGACGATCAGTTCGAAATCCCGCATGTCCTGGCGCTCGATCTGCTCGAGCAGCCTCCTGAAATAACCGCTGCGATCGGCATCCGCCGTAGGAATGATGACCGTAAGCCGCGGTTCATCCCCGGGTGCCGGCACATACCACACCACGGCCGGGGAGGGATCGGGATTGCGGTGGCGGACGAATCCACGATCGACGGATACGGCCGGCCGCCAGGCAGCCGCATCGAAGCGCTCAAGCAGCGTCATCGGCCGCCGCAGCACAGGTAGACCCAATGCCCATGGGTGCGAGAGTAGCATGGAAGCCGTTGCGGCCATAGGCGGAAACAAGGGCCACGCGGACGGATTTCGGGTTGGAGATGGACAAAGTCCCGCAGCGGCGTTAAACATGCCGCTTGACCATGGAAACCATACGCTGGGAACCCTACGTTCGAATCGCCCGTTTCGATCACTGGTTCAAAAACGTGTTCATGCTGCCCGGCGTGGCGCTGGCCGTATTCGACCGCCCGGAGTTGTGGCACCAGGGCCTGATTGGGCGCCTGCTCCTGGCCCTATTAGCCGTGGGGCTGGTGGCCTCCAGCAACTACGTGCTCAACGAGATCATCGACGCCCCTACGGACGCCGCACATCCCGTAAAATGCAGGCGCCCCATTCCCTCGGGAAGGGTCAATATCCGCTACGCCTACCTCGAATGGATCGTGCTCGGGGGGCTCGGCCTGCTGCTCTCCCTCCCTCTCGGGACAAGGTTCCTCGGCTGCAATGCCGCACTCTGGCTCATGGGCCTGGCCTACAATATCCCGCCCGTGCGCTGCAAGGACAAGCCCTATATCGATGTTCTATCCGAATCCGTCAACAATCCATTGCGCCTGTTGCTCGGCATGTACGCCACCGGCACCACCATGCTGCCGCCGAGCTCGCTGGTCATGGCCTATTGGATGCTCGGCGCCTTTTTCATGGCGGTGAAGCGCTTTGCCGAATACCGGCGCATCAACGATTCGGACACCGCCACCCTCTACCGCCGCTCATTCGCCCACTACAATGAGGAGAGCCTGCTGGTGAGCAGCGCCTATTACGCTGTGGCCTTCGGTCTGTTCTTCGGCATCTTTCTGATCCGCTACCGCATGGAATTAATCCTTTCAGTCCCCTTCCTGGCCGGCTTCATCGCCTGGTACATCCATATCGGCCTGCAGACGGACAGCCCGGCCCAGTACCCGGAGCATCTGTACAGGCAATACGGATTCATGGTATACACCGGCTTCTGTCTGTTGCTGATCATCGCCCTGATGTTTGTCGACGTTTCGATCCTGCATCAAATCTTCGTCCCCAGCATCCACGTCCAAAAGTGACTGACTCCACCGGCCGTGTCGCCATCGTCTTCGACCTGGATGGCACGATCGCCGATGGCGATACCTACCTCGCCTATCTGCTAGGCTTCGCCCGCCGCCATCCACGGCGCTGGCTTCGCATGCTGGAGCTGCCGTTCGACGTGCTGCGCTTCAAGCTGGGACTGCGGGACAACACATGGCTGAAGGAGCGCTTCCTCAAGGCCGTATTCGGCGGTATGCACAGAGAGGCGATCGAAGCATGGACAAAGGAGTTCAATACTCGCCTCATGCTCAAGGGCCTGCGCCCCAAGGCCTTGGAACAGATACGCCGCTACCGGCAACAGGGATTGCGGCTGTTGCTTGTCACCGCCAGCCCCAATCTGTACGTGCTCGACTTGAGCCGGCGCCTGGGCTTTTCGGATTGCGTGTGCACATGCGTACAATGGGACAAGAACGGCCGCCTGAGCGGAAGACTGCAGGGCGGGAATTGCTACGGGAGCGAGAAGCGTCGGCGCCTGCAGCGCCTGTTCGGGGCGGAACGGCAGCGTTGGTGGATCGTCGCCTACTGCGACCATCATTCCGATCTGTCCCTTTTGACCTGGGCGGACGAAGGTGTGGCCGTCACCCCCACCCGCACGCTGGCGCGAGAGGCCGCACGAAGGGGCTTGCGTGTATTGGACTGGTCCTCAGGCAGTTAAACCGCGCGCCGGAGCCGTCCTCTTTCTGGAGACGGCGGTGCGCACCTTCGGCACCTCGTAGATCCGCAAATCCTCTTCCGGTTTGATGTCCAGGGAACGCCAGCGATCCTCGAAGGCGTAAGGCTCTCTCTCCGGCGCCGGCGGTCGGGCCCACAGCATGAAGAAGAATTTCAGAGTGTAGTACACGTTCCAGAAGATCTCGTGGTTCTTGAGCATGAAGACGAAACGGCGCCAGATGTAGGCCGGATTCTTCAGATAGGCCTCGCGGTAGAATTTCTTGAAATAGCGGTTGATCGTATCCCACGACAGCGTCGGATGCCCACACAGGGTCTCGGCCTGATTGTAGACGGTGTAATTGTCCCAATCGAAGGTCTTGATCCGTCCCTCGCGACGCAGGCGGTTGAACGAAGGTGTGCCCGGAAACGGAACGGTGATGCCGCATTTCATCGTCTCCAATCTCACCCTGCGGGCGTAGTCGATGACATCCTGCATCGAGGCCTCGGTATCCCCGGTAAGGCCGACCATGAAAAAACCGTTCGGCTCCAGACCCGCCTTCCTGGCCATATCCACGGCCTCGATGCCTTTCTGCAGGCTGGCGCGACCACCCTTGCCGAAGGTGCGCAACACATCTTCGTTGCCGCTCTCGAAGCCGAAATAGTCG
>CAZHOU010000148.1:0-4168 GCA_964534165.1 uncultured Zetaproteobacteria bacterium | reverse complement strand
GGCGGCACCGACCCCCGGGGACAGACGACGCTGGCACGGCCGCGCCGCGGCGCAGTGCGGCATCCGTCTGGGTCAGAATGCAGCCGCTCAAGTCCACGGCGTCGTGGAAACGCTCGGCGACGGCCAGGGCCGATTGCCCGGCCATTGAATCCAGCACGAGCAGGCGCTCGCCGGCCTTGACGACGGCGGCCACATCCCGGATCTCGGCCATCAGCGCCTCGTCCACCGTCTGGCGGCCGGCCGTATCCAGGATCAAGACGTGATGGCCGCCCTTGCGCGCCGCATCCAGGGCGGAGGCGGCCAGGACCGCGGCATCGCCATCCTCGGTATCCAGATACGGCACCCCCACCTGCGAGGCCAACACCCGCAACTGTACCCGCGCTGCGGGCCTACTTGCATCCACGCTCGCAAGCGCCACCCGCTTGCTCTGCCGGCGCAGCATGTGCGCCAGTTTGGCCGCCGTCGTTGTCTTGCCGGCACCCTGCAGCCCACACAGAAGAATCACGGACGGGATACCGGCGATGTCCAAATCCCGACGCCGGCCACCGAGCAACTCGGTGAGCACGTCGTGCATGATCTTGATGATCACCTGCCCCGGTTGCAGGCTCCTCGCCACCTCAACCCCAAGGGCGCGCTCCCGCACCTCGGCCATCAGGTGCCGCACCACCGGCAGGGCCACGTCCGCTTCCAGAAGGGCGATGCGCATCTCGCGCAGTGTGGCGTCGAGATCATCCTCCGAGACCCGCGCCGCACGGCGCAGGCGCTCGGTGATCCCGGCAAGCCTTTCGCTCAGACGGTCAAACACGTTCCGGCCTCCTCCGCTACTTTTCGATGCCCAACAACTCGACGTCGAAGATGAGCGTGCTCTCCGGGCCGATTCGGCGCCCGGCTCCCTGCGCCCCGTAGGCCAATTTTGGCGGCAGGAAGAGACGGTATTTGCTGCCCACGGGCATCAACTGCAACCCCTCCGTCCAACCCGAAATGACGCGATTGAGAGGGAAGGTTACCGGCTGCCCGCGCTTGTAGGAGGAATCGAACACGGTGCCGTCGATCAGGCGCCCCTCGTAGTTCACCCGAACCCGGTCCGTGGCCCTGGGCCTCGGCCCGGTGCCCTTCCGGAGTACCCGGTACTGCAGGCCGCTGGCCGTGACCTTGACCCCCGGCTTCTTGGCGTTGGCGGCCAGGAAGTCCGCGCCGGCCTTGCGGTTCTTCTCCGCTTCCGCCTTCCGTGCGGCCATGAACTTCTCCTGCTGCTTCTTGAACACCGCCTGTTTGGCTGCGGCCGCCTCCTTGGCGTCCAGGCGCGGCTTCTTGCCGTTGATGACGGCCTCCACACCGGCGTCGAAGGCCGCGAGATCGATCTTCGTCCCGATCCGCTTCAATGACCGCCCGATGTCCATGCCGATGGCGTAGCTGAATTTCGCCGCCTCGCTGTTCAGATCCGGACCTGCCTTTCCACCGGCCGCCTGCTGCGTGCCGGAGGTGCAGGCCGCCAGAAGCATGGCCGTGCCGGCCACAAAGTGTTTTCTCATGTTCTTCTCCTTGGTCATGTATTTATTCCCATTCGATCGTTCCCGGCGGCTTGCTCGTGATGTCGTATACCACGCGGTTGACGCCCTTGACCTCGTTGATGATGCGGCTTGCGATATGTCCCAGCAACTCATGTGGAAGACGGGAGAAATCCGCCGTCATACCGTCCAAGGATTCCACCGCCCGCAACGCGATGCAGCTTTCGTAGGTCCGCTCATCCCCCATGACGCCCACCGAACGCACCGGCAACAAGACGGCGAAACTCTGCCAGATACGGCGGTAGGCTCCCGCGGCCTTGATCTCTTCCAGGACGATGGCATCGGCACGGCGCAGAATCTCAAGCCGCGGCCGTGTCACCTCGCCGAGGCAGCGTATGGCCAGTCCCGGCCCGGGGAAGGGTTGGCGTTCGATGATCTCCTCGGGGATGCCGAGTTCACGCCCGAGTTCCCGTACCTCGTCCTTGAACAGCTCCCGGAGCGGTTCGATCAGTCGCATGCGCATGCGTTCGGGCAGGCCGCCGACGTTGTGGTGGCTCTTGATCACGGCACTCGGACCCTTGAAGGAGACGGACTCGATCACATCGGGGTACAGTGTCCCTTGGGCCAGGAAGTCCACTTGTCCGATACGGGCCGCCTCCGCCTCGAACACGGCGATGAATTCACGTCCGATGCGCTTGCGTTTCTCCTCCGGATCGACGACACCGGCGAGGCGGCGCAGAAAGCGATCCCCGGCATCCACGCAGACGAGGTCGATATTGAACTCGTCGTGAAACACCCGCTGCACCTTCTCGGCCTCGCCGAGGCGCAGCAGACCGTTGTTGACGAACACGCAGGTCAACTGCGAACCGATCGCCTTGTGGATCAACACCGCCGCCACCGAAGAATCGACCCCGCCCGAGAGGGCGCAGATCACCTTCTTTTCGCCCACCTGCCCGCGGATGCGTCGGATGGCGGTGTCGATGTAGGATCCCATGGTCCAGTCCCCGCGGCAAGCGCAGATGGAGCGGGCGAAATGGGCAAGAAGCGCCGCCCCGTCTGGGGTATGAACCACCTCGGGGTGGAACTGCAGGCCGTAGAAACTGCGTGCATGATCGGCGAAGGCGGCATTCGGGGCGTTGGTGCTGTGGGCGATCACTTCAAATCCAGGCGGCGGCTCCTCGATGCGGTCGCCGTGACTCATCCATACCTCGACCTCCTCGCTTCCCGCCACCGGTGCGAAGAAATCGCGGGCATCGTCGACGCGCAAGCGCACCCGGCCGTATTCCCGGTGACGCGCCCGCCCCACGCGGCCCCCGAGCAGATGCGTCATCAACTGCATGCCGTAGCAGATGCCGAGCACCGGCACCCCGAGTTCGAACACCGAGGGGTCCACCCTCGGGGCTTCCGCATCCAGCACCGAAGCCGGACCGCCGGACAGGATGAGGCCGCGGGCACCGAAGCCACGGATGAAATCCGCGTCCACCGTGCATGGATGAATCTCGCAATACACATGCGCTTCACGCACACGGCGGGCGATCAGCTGGGTGTACTGGGAACCGAAATCGAGAATGAGGATCTTTTCCATCTTGTCTCAGGCCGTTGCTCGCAAGATTCTGGAAGGAATGGGTTCCGGCATCCGGCTCTTAGGGAACCTCTGAATAAGCCGTCCATGAACTGCGTTGTGGCCCCAATCGTGATGATTGCAAGGAAGGCGACGCAGGTCGTAGCCGTAGCTACGAAGCCAAGGGGTCGGACGCGGCAAGCGCGCGATTGGGGCGCAACCCTTGCGGGACAAGGCCTTGTAGGTGAACTGCTGCGATGCTCGGACTTGCGAATGGAACAACCATACGCTTCGCCTCGCGCCGTGCATTTCATCCCGCAAAGCCGATGTCGCAGCCATGTCGGACTTATTCAGAGGTTCCTTAGGAATCCAGGCGGTAATTCGGCGCCTCCTTGACGATGGTCACGTCGTGCACATGGGATTCACGCAGGCCGGAACCGGTGATGCGCACGAACCTGGCGCGCGCGTGCATCTCGGCGATGTCGGCGGCACCGATGTAGCCCATGGCGGATCGCAGGCCGCCCACCAGTTGGTGCAGGATGTCGGACAACGGCCCCTTGTAAGCGACACGGCCCTCGATGCCCTCCGGCACCAGTTTCATCGATTCCTCGACGTCGGCCTGGAAATAGCGGTCCTTGCTGCCCTCCTCCATGGCACCGATGGAACCCATACCGCGGTAGGCCTTGTAGGCGCGGCCCTGGTACAGGATCTTCTCCCCCGGGGCCTCGTCCGTACCGGCGAACATGGCGCCGAACATGCAGGCCGAAGCCCCGGCGGCCATGGCCTTGGCGAAATCGCCGGAGAATTTGATGCCGCCGTCGGCGATGATCGGAATGCCGACATCGGTGGCCGCCTGCGCACATTGCATGATGGCCGAAAGCTGCGGCACGCCGACCCCCGCCACCACGCGCGTGGTGCAGATCGAACCCGGTCCGATCCCGACCTTGACCGCATCCGCGCCGGCATCCGCCAGCGCCCGAACGGCTTCGGCCGTGGCGATGTTGCCACCGATCACCTGGATATCATCGCCGTGGCGACGCTTGATCTCGCGTACCTGGTGGAGCACACCCTCGGAATGGCCGTGCGCGGTATCGACGAC
>CAZHOU010000147.1:0-4217 GCA_964534165.1 uncultured Zetaproteobacteria bacterium | reverse complement strand
TTTCAGGCTCATTTATGGATTGGAAAATACTCAATCCATTCCTTCTTCACCCACAGATGATGGGCTTGGCACGATGCCATTATTTTGTATTTTACACTCATGCTCTGGTCATGGGAATTGATCGTAACCGACCGCTGCGTCCGCATCGAAGGGAATGTGCCGGCGTGCAGGAAAATACTCCATGATCTGATCGCCCTGTTTCCCGATGCGGATGAAGGCGCGCCGCCGGACGTTGTCTTCGGCATCCGGATCCACGGCGGGCAATTGCGCCTGACACTGAACGGGAAATGCCTGTGGCAGGGTCGGCATGCCGGGGAAACGGCTGCTGCCTTCGAATGGCACTTCTACAAGTGGCTCGTGGAATCCCTGCCTTGTGGATTGCTCTCCCTGCATGCCGCCACAGTTTCGTTTCGTGACCGCACCTTGACGTTCGCCGGGGCCTCCGGAGCCGGAAAATCCAGCCTCTGCACCCGGGCCCTGCTGGCCGGCGGTGTGTATTTCAGTGACGAATTCACCCTTCTGGATGAGATGGGCCACGTGATCCCCTTCCCGCGACCGCTGCAATGGAGCGAGGATGTACATCCGGCTTTCTCCACGCAATCCATCCTGGATTCCGGCCTGTTTACCCGCTCCGCTTACACCTTTCCGGACAAGGACGGCCGCAGGGTTGCATCCGTGCTTTGGCATCCGTCCCGCATCGCCCGCAAACCCGCGCCCATGGAAATCGTTGTGCTGCCTCAGCATGGAGCGGAGGCGCCTGCAGCCGAATGCAAACGATTGCAGCGTTCCCAGGCGCTGCTGGAGCTTGCCGCTTGCGTGCACCAAAGGCCGTTCGGCGGCGACTCCGTTCGCCTCTTGCACGAAAGGATCCCGCCGGGAGTGTGCTTCTATCGCCTCGTATTTTCCGACGTGCACGCCGCCTGGCGAAGGCTGTTGGAAAATCCTGCTTAATCTGAATGGTCTCCACGGCCGCAGGTGTGGATCCTCACGGCGGCGGGCACACCTAGAACGGCGATGGCCGCACACAGAAGGAAGGCCTGGGGATAGCCGACCTGCTGGGCGACGAGGGCGCAGCCGGCGATGCCGCTCATGGCCCCAAAGCCGAATCCGGCGGCCGAATACCATCCCTGGGCGGCGGCATGGGCGCCCTGTGGCGCCAGCCTGCGCACGGACGTGATCGCGGCCACGTGAAAAGCGGCGAAACTGGCCGCGTGCAGCAACTGCAGAAGCGCCAGCGCATACCACGAATGCAGCAGACCGATTCCCAGCCAGCGTATCGCCGCCAGGAGCAGACAGGCGACCATCAGGCGGGCCGGATCGGCTTCCTGGGCGGCTCTCGAACCCCGCCACATCAGCAGGATTTCCGCCAGCACCCCAAGCACCCAAAGGGCGCCGACCTCGGTACCGTTGTAGCCCAGGCGGATCAGGTAAAGACTGTACAGGCCGTAATAGGCTCCGTGCGAGGCCTGCATCAGGAAGGCGACGGTGAGGAGAAAGAAAAAGGAAGCCGGATAGCGGCCGGGTGCGCGCTCCGATACCGATGCGAAACTGACATCCCGGGGAAACCCCCTGGCGGCCAACGCCATCAAGAAGAGCAGCAACGCCAGGCAGTAAGGGAAGGTGTCGATGGCATGATCCACAAGCCACCGCCCCGCGGCCAGGGAAACGACTACGAAGCCGACCGATCCCCACAGACGCAAATGACCGTATTCGACGATGGCCGCCTCGGAAACGGTGACGGAAATACCGTCAGCCAGGGGCAGCACCGCCGACCACAGCAGGCCGAAGGCGAAGGTCACGATCAGTAACGGCCAGAGCGGCGCAACATGGGCTAGCATTGCGGCCAGAAAGGTCCCCGCCAGCGAAGCCAGGAAGACGAAACGGCGTACATGGCGGCCTCCGGGTGAGGCGTGGCGATCGAGCAGGCTCCCGGTCCATGGCGGCGCAATGATCTTGGCCAGCGACAAGAGGCCGGTGCACAGACCGATGAGGGCCACCTCCAGCCCCTTTTGCGATAGATAGACGGGAAAGAAGGGGAGAATCAGGCCCATGGCGCCGAAATAGGCGGCGTAGAACAGACGCAGATGGTGCAGGGAAGCGGCGGTAACCATCGCGCCAAGCATAGCAGTCTGTCGGACTTATGATGAATCTACTGCGCGGCAGGGATAGCGGACCAAAATGCACGGCTTTCTCGTTCCATAGTCCCCACTATGCGCCTCGAAATCCGTGCATTTTGGCCTCACTTCCCCACCTGCTCGCTACGATCCCCCTAAGTCCGACAGACTGCTAGTATCCCACTTCTTTATTGGACACTCCCGGCTTGCCACATAGGGGACATTCATCGACAGTTCCCTCATGCGCAAAAAGATTGCCTGGTTTTTGTTTCTGGCTGTTGTGGCCACCACGCTTCTGCTGGGTGGATTCATGCGTTTGCGCATCAATCCCATCGGTCTGCAGCTTGCGAAGGGCTGGCAGGCGCGCTCGCTCACCGTATGGCGGCGGGAGCATCCGGACATGATGGCCCTTTCGCCTTCCGGAGTCTGGCTCTATGTCAGCTGCGAAACCGGCGGTGGCCTGTCGGCGGCCAGCCTGGCGGCCATTCGCCTGGAGACCGGGCACAAGCAGATCCTGATTTCCGGCCTGCGGCGTGCGGATGGACTGAAATTCGCCCCGGATTCCAGCCTCTGGCTTGGCGAGGAGTTCTCCGACGGCCTGATCTGGCGCATCACCGACGCCGATCGCCTGCCGCCCGGGCAGGAGATCGACCGTTCACGGATGCAGATCTCCAGTGCCACCATCGCGCCCTTTTACGCCGCCGGCCGCTTTGCGCACGAGGGCTTTGCCTTCTCCAGCGACCGCCGCGTCGCCTACCTGGCCGACGAATCCCCGACAGGCGGTCTGTACCGCTTGCGCCTGCGCGACCACAGGCTGGCCGTGCTTGGAGAGGCAAATCGCTGGCGGGCGATCAAGGATCCGATGCAGGCGCGGGAGGCTGCGAGGTTGCTGCAAGCGAAGCGCTTTGCGCGCATCGAGGACATGGAGACCCTGCCCGACGGCCGCATCCTGATGGCCGAAACCGGGAGCGGCCGCATCCTGATCTTGCGGGATCGGGGCGAAGAGGCCGAAATCCAGCCCTATCTCCAGGATGCGCGCCTGGCGCATCCGGACAATCTCGCATGGGACGAGCGGCGGCGATGGTTGTGGATCACCGACGACAGCAAGCCGTCGGCCCTGTGGGCCTGGGACGGCCGCAAACTTTCACGCATTGCCGTGCATGCGCACGCGGAAATCACCGGCGTACTGTCGGTTGGAATGGATGTGTACATCAACCTGCAGGGAAGAACGGACGGCCCGGAACTGACCGTACGCCTGTTTCAGAAATAACTGCTGTTTGCAACCTCACGGATGCGGGGCAGGAACACGGCATTGGCCGCCGGCATCGGATAATCCCCGAGATTCTCGGCTTCCGCCCAGACGAATTTCCCGCGGCAACGCGGAGCAACACCGCGCAGGATGCGGCAGGCGAAGAGATGGAAATGCAACTTCCGGTCGGGGTAGGCATGGCTGTACTCGCCCACAAGCCGCCAATCCTTCCCTTTCAGGCCCGTTTCCTCGATCAGCTCCCGCCGCGCCGCCGCCTGGGGCGCTTCATTTGATTCCACCTTGCCACCGGGCAGACTCCACAGCCCGCCGCAATGGGCATCCTCCGGCCGCTTCAAGAGTAGCACCTCCCCTTGTTCATTGAATGCCGCTACGAGCGCGATGAGCTGTTCCTTCATGCGCCAATCATGGGAGCAGACGGATTGCATTCCAATCGCGAACTTGCTGACGGGTTTAACATCGAGCGGGCCATGCCCCCATGATCAAACCTGACAACAGACCAGTTGGAGGGACCATGGCCCGGTCCGATCGAAAGGCGGTCAGCGCCTTTGACGCCAAAACCCACCTGTCGTCCCTGATTCGGGATGTCGAAAAGGGCAACAGCTATACCATTACCCGTCGCGGCCGGCCCGTGGCCCGGCTGGAGCCCGTTGAGTCTCCCGCGGCCGAATCCGTTCGGAAACTGCTGGAGGGGTTTCACGCTGTGCGGATGCGGGCCAAAGGTAGGGGCGGCATCCGCGAGATGATTGAGGAAGGGCGCAAACGGTGAACCAGTGGATGGGGATAGTATTTTCCAATCCATAAATGAGCCTGAAAGTGGCGGCATGGTATGAGGA
>CAZHOU010000146.1:0-4229 GCA_964534165.1 uncultured Zetaproteobacteria bacterium | reverse complement strand
AAAAGCAGCATGATGACTCAAACAAAAATGCCTCCGATAAAACCGGGACGATTCACCAGATCCCGATTCAAGTTCATTGCAAGAAATGGTTGGAACCTCCTGAAAGAAGGAGCGTTTTCCTCCATCTTGTGCCGGCAGTGTTCGTTCATCCTTCCCGCGACAACCGGAAGGGTTCGATCTGCGGAGACCAGAAAGTCGCTGCGGGTGAAGATGACGATGGTTCGAATGAACGAAGACTGGAGGGTACCATCCCGGCCGGCATACGCTGGGGGCTTCACGATCCGGCGCCGGCGTGTCATCCTGCAAATCCTCGGCATTGGGAGGTGCGTGGATGAGCTTGAAGACCAACCGCGAGCATTTGGTGATGACGGCCGTGCAGGGCACGGTGGCGCCCGCGCATCAATGGGCACCCTTCGAGGTCGGGTCCGACGGCGAGATCATCGCCTGGCCCTCCACCGGCGGCATCACCTACAACGTCAAGGTGGGGGATTCGGTGTTCGGCTGGGCCGGCGAGCACATCGAGCCCGGTGTTTCGGCCGCATTCACTCACAAGAACAAGAAGTGCGAGGCCGGATTCCAGTTTCTCGCCTGCTGCGGCAACGAGGTGCGGGTGATCACGGGCGATGCCAAGGGCGGCGTCGGACGGGTCCTCGGTCATCACGGCGGCGTCGAGCATCTGTTGCTGCAATTTCCCGACGACGTGCTCGAGCGCCTCACCTGCGACGACAAGTTTCTGGTACGGGGATTCGGGCAGGGATTGAAATTCCCGGACCATCCCGACGTGCATCTCTACAACCTCGATCCCGATGTGTTGGAGGCCTGGGGCCTGGTCGAAGAGGATGATGGGCGCATTCGCGTTCCGGTGCATGTCATCGTGCCGGGGCACGCCATGGGTTCCGGCATCGGAGCCCTGTCCGTGACCACCGGCGACTACGACATCCTCTGCCACGATCGGAGCGTGGTGGAGGAGCACGGCCTCGAGCGATTGCGTTTCGGCGATTTTGTCGCCGTCATGAATCACGACAACCGCTTCGGTCGCACCTACCGCAAGGATGCCGTCACCATCGGCGTCGTGATTCATTCCGACTCCCCCCTGGCCGGCCACGGCCCCGGCATGATGACCCTGATGAGCGCCACGGGCGGCAAGCTCGTGCCGGAGTTGAGGGACGACGCCAATGTCGGCGCCATACTCGGGATCGGCCGTTTTGCCTGAGGTTCGATTTTGACTTCCACGGCGCCGAAGTTGCGTGTCGCCTGCATTCAGATGTGCTCCGGCGATCAAATGAATATCAATCTGGAGCGAGCGGAGGCGCTGTTGCAGGAGGCGGCGGACGCGGGTGCGAAGCTGGCCCTGCTGCCCGAGAATTTCGCCTTCATGAGCAGGGACGAGGCCGCCAAGAAGGGAATCGCCGAGCCCCAGGAGCATTCGCGATTGCTGGATTTCCTCACTCGCCGCGCCCGCAGCCACGCGATGGCCGTGATCGGCGGCAGCGTGCCGCTCATCTCCAGGCATTCAAGTCGCATCCGCAACGCCTGCCCCGTTTTTTCCCACCGCGGCGATCTGCTCGCCGTCTACGACAAGATGCACTTGTTCGATGTTGATCTGGAGCATGAACGCTACCGGGAATCCGACTTGATCGTACCCGGGGAATCACCGGTTTCAGTCGAGCTATACGGCTGGAACATCGGGCTGTCGATCTGTTACGACGTGCGCTTCCCGGAATTGTACCGCCGCTATGCCGATTCGGAATGCACCGTCCTGACGGTGCCGGCGGCCTTCACGGTGCCGACCGGCATGGCCCACTGGCAGGTGTTGCTGCGGGCGCGCGCCATCGAGAACCAGGCCTATGTGCTGGCTGCCGGGCAGTGGGGCGAGCATCCCGGCGGACGCAAAACCTGGGGACATTCGATGATCATCGATCCCTGGGGCGACATTCTCGCCGTCCTCGATGACGGTGAGGGGATCATCGTCGCCGAGCTGGACATGGATTTTCTGCGCCGTGTCCGAAGCTCCCTTCCGGCCCTTCAACATCGTCGCATGCGTTGAAGTCCAAATCGCCTTCCGCCCCCGCCTCGATGAACACGCCTTCGCATCTGATCATCAACCTGCTTCTCGCCGAAGGGGTGGCCAAGGACGCACCGGCGGTCGCCGTGGCCGCGGGGGCGGTGCTGCCGGATCTGCCGATGGCGCTTTATTTTCTGCATGCACGCTTGATCCGCCGCCGACCGCAACGGCGCGTATGGGCGCAGGCCTGCTCCGATCCCGTGGGCGGGTCCGCAACCGACGTCCTGCATTCCCTGCCGCTGCTCGTTTGCGCCGGGGGCCTCGCCGCCGCCCTGCATTCGTTCACGTGGGCCTGGTTCTTCGCCAGCATGGGGGTGCATGCGCTCTTCGATCTGTTCCTGCACCATGACGACGCCCATCGTTCTTTCTACCCCTTCTCCGACTGGCGCTTTCGCAGCCCCGTCTCCTATTGGGACCGGCGCCACCACGGCCAGGTGGCCGCCCGCATCGAAGTCATGGCCGTTCTTTTCGCCTGCGTCATACTATGGTCACTGCGGCCGCAGCCCTGGATGCATGGATTGCTGGTCGTCACGTGCGGCCTCTATGTTCTGTTTCCCGTCTTTGTATGGAGCTTGCGAGTGCGGCGGCAAGGGAGGGATGAGCATGCCTGAATCGGGAAACGGCTCCGGACGTGAGCAGTTGCGGGCGCACCGCCGCATCTTCTGGGATGCCTGGCAGAAGGCAAGGCAAGGGATGCCGCTGAATGCACTCGAGGTGCGCATCACCCGCGTCATTGCCATGCATCCGGAATATCACAGTCTTTTCAACGATATGGAGAGCTTCCTGGATCGTGATTTCGGCATGGAGTCGGGCATGAATCCGTATCTGCACTTGTCCCTGCACCTGGCGCTGGAGGAGCAGCTTGCCATCCGGCAACCGCCCGAGGTCGGCTCCTGCCTTGAATATCTGATGCAGCGCAAGGGCTTGAGCCGCCACGAGGCCCTGCACCGGTTGCTGGAGGTGCTGGCGGAATGTGTGTATTTCGCCGGCAGACGGGGGGGTGAGCCCGACACGCAAGCCTATGCCGAGGCCCTCAGGGCATTGATGCGATGATCCGCAACATCCTGGTCTCCCTGCTGTTTTTCTTCGGGCCGGTGGTGGTGATGCTGGCCCTTCGCTACCTCGGGTTGTTGTTGCGCTTTTGGCTGCTTACTCGCACGTCGCGGCAGCAGGGCGAGATCATCGATATCACGCCGCGGCCGCCTTCGAGAACGTTTTTGATCGTGATCGTGGTCCTTGGCCTGTTGTTTTCGGCCCTGGTGTGGATGCGTCTTTCCTCGCACGAGGAGGTGGCGGGCCTCTACGTGCCGCCGCATCTGGACCGATCCGGGCAAGTGGTTCCAGGCCGTTTCAAGCCCGCAAAGAGGGGGCCTTGAACCGGGAAGAGGCCCTCTCGCGCCTGCGATCGGGCGCAACGCTTGTCACCGCCACACCGGTCCTGGCGGCGGACTGGCGGCGGCGGACCCTGCCGGCGGGAGCCCGCGCGGCACCCGCCGCGGCGATCCGGACCTGGCATGGCTGGTTGCACGAGTGCTACCGGCGGGCAACCGGATTGCCGGTGCCGCTGTCCCGTGTGCAGGAGCAGGCGTTGTGGCAGCAGGTGATCGGCGATGAAGGCCGTGTGCCGCACTCCGCCGTGCCGGGGCTGGCGCGGTCGGCCATGAGCGGCTTCAGGCTGATGTGCGAGTATCGTCTTTCGCCGCGGGACATCGAAAGCTACGGCGAGGAAGCCGCGGCTCTGGCCCGCTGGGTGCGGACGGTGCGCAGCCGGATGCGGCGAAGCCTCAAGGGGCGTGTGCTGGAGGCGGAGATGCCGGCCTTGGGGCTTGAGGCCCTGCGTGCCGGCGAGGCCGGGGAGATTGCACCGGTGCTTCTTCTGGACGGATTCGAACGCTTCACGCCGATGCAGGAGGCATGGCTTGCGGCACTGAAAGCGGCGGGTGTGGACACGGCCTGCGTCCGGGACGCGCCTGCCCGCGCCGAAATGCGCAGACTGGCCTGTGCCGATCACGAGGAAGAGTGCCGGCGGGTTGCGGCGCGCGTGCGGGAGCTGCTGCGGCGGGATGCGGAGGCCCGTATCCTGGTGCTGACGACGGCGGCCGTGGACCCGGAAGTGCTGCGCCTGTCTCTTATCACCATCTCCGCTCCCCCGACACAGCCAGCA
>CAZHOU010000145.1:0-4232 GCA_964534165.1 uncultured Zetaproteobacteria bacterium | reverse complement strand
TGGCGGCTGCGGCACAGGTGGGTGGTGCGCGTGAGGCGGTGGCGTCCGGGGTGGCGTGCATGGCGCCGGCCTGCGCGGGCGTTGGGTCCGGCCATCAGCTGGCAGAGGGCAAGGCCCAAACGGGTGCCGTCGAACCTGCGGCTCAACGAGGCGTCCAGCTGTCGGAAGGGCTGGAACAGGCAGGCCCGTTGTTCGGGGGCGATACCGATGCCGGTGTCGGCAACCGAGATCTTCACGAAAGTCTCCGGGAGATCCTGTGTGCGGTCGGTGATCTCCCGGTAAACCTCCACATGGCGACGCTTGAGCTCTTCCGTCTTCAGCACGCATGCCGAGACCGTCACCCGACCACCGTCGGGGGTGAATTTGACGGCATTGGCGATCAGATTGAACAGCAATTGTTTGAGCCGCAGTTCATCGGCCAGAATGGGGACGATGTCCGCGGGCACCCGCCTTTCCAGCTTGATCTGATGTTGCATGGCCTTGCGCCCGACCAGCGTCAGCGCCAGGGCGACGAGTGAGTCGACGTCCACATTCCCGAACTCGAAACTCAACTCGCTCGCCTCGATCTTACTCAGATCCAGGATGTCGTTGATCAGTGCCAGCAGATGATCGCCGCTCTCGACGATATTTTTGGCGTATTCCTTGTAGGCCGCGCGCAAGGGCCCCTCCGTCTCCTCCAGCATCAATTCCGAAAAGCCGATGATGGCATTGAGCGGCGTGCGCAATTCGTGACTCATGTTGGCCAGGAAGGTGGATTTGGCGCGGTTGGCGGCCTCGGCCTGCTCCTTGGCGATAAAAAGCTCCTTGGTGCGCTGGCTCACTTTTTCTTCCAGGCCGGTCAACAGGCGAGCATTCTCGATGGCCGTGGCTGCCTGATTGGAGAAGGTGGTGAGCATGCGCATGCGATCGTCGGTGAAAAAGCCCGGCTTGTCGCTGTACAGGCTGAGGACACCGATCACCCGCCCTTTCGGATTGATCATGGGCATGGCGATCAGGGGCATGGATACAAACGATACCAGGCCGTGGGCCAGCAACTTTTCCCGCCACGGCGAGAAAAACTCGTCGCTTTCGATATCCTGGCACAATTGCGGCTTGCCGGTGCGAATGGCGAGGCCCGGCGGGAATTGGCCCGCCGGTGTGTCGTCGCGGCGCATGTGCAGGCCTTGCAGGTAGTCCTTCGCTGGTCCGAGAATAGAAGCCGGCTTGATCTCGTAGTCCCCCTCCTCCACAAGGCCGATCCAGGCCAGCTTCAGATTGAAGATCCCCATCGCGGCTTCGCAAACGGCGTGATGGATGTAATCGATGTTCTGGATGCTGTTGATTTGATGCGAGGCTTCCGCCAGGGCCTGCAATTCCCGGCTGTACTGTTGCAGGTTCGCCTCGGCGATTCTGCGTTCCGTCACGTCCCTGCTGACGACGACGGCATGGGTTACGCGACCGCCTTCGCCGCAATAGGGGTAGTAGATGGCTTCGATCCAGCGCGTGCCGCCACCGGGGAAATCGTACGAGAACTCCTTGCGTACCACCTGGCCGGAGAAACAACGATCGAAATACGGGCGGATGTCGAACTCGAAGGTCTGCTCGCCCCAGATGTCGGCCACCCTCTTCCCGATCACTTCCTCCCGCTTCCTTCCAACGGCCTTGAGGAAGGCGTCGTTGGCCTCGCGGTAGACGTAGTCTCTGTCGATCAGGTTCATGAAATCCCCGGATGCGTTGACGATGAAAGCGTAACGCCTGCGGGCCTCCTCACCCTGATCGTGTTCGGTGATGTCCGTACCGTAGAGATGCAGGGACTCGAGTGCGGGGATGCCACGCACGGTGAATTGGAAGCGCCGGCCGCCGATCACGTGTTCGCAATAGATGGTCTTGCCCTCATGAATCAGCGCCGCAACATCCTTGCCTTGCAATGACGGGATGGCGCAGGTGACGGGGGCGGTCAGAACGTTCTCGCCCAGCAGCGCATGTGCGGCCGGGTTGGCGTCGACGACCGTGCCGCTGCGATCGACACGCAGCACCGGCGCCGGGTTGTTCTGTACGTAGGCGGCCATCGTCTCGGCCGTCTCGGCATCCGGATCTTCCAACGTGGAGGCATCCCAGGCGATGACCCACACCCCGGAAAGATCTGACAGATCACCGGCCTGAAGATGCAACACGGCCGGAAAGAGTTCTCCATCCGCGCGTAGCAGGGATTCGCGACATTGAAGACCGGGGCAATCGCCACCGTCCAGGCGCTGCAGATGGGACACTACCTCTTCGCGTGTATTCGGGTGTACGAAATCGGTCAGCAGACGCCCATTCAATGCCTCCGGATCGCCCGCATGCAACAGGTCCGCCGCCGCCGGATTGGCGAAGACGATCTTGTTTTCGCGGGTGAACATGAACGCAACGGGCACGGCCTTGAGCAGCCTACGATCTCGGTCCAGTCCGGTGACGATCCCCGCCCGCTCCACTCTGCCGCCGCTCCGCTCCTTGTCAGCGGATCGTTGTGGCGGCAAGGGCGCACTCATTTTAACAGCCCCCGAATGGGGGGGGAAGAAAGTGCCGTCCTCAAGGTGCGACCCCGATCATTTGCGTGGAGTAGATGGTGGAGAAATCGTCGGCGACGGACTCGAACGCGGCCAGCACGTCGGGATCGAAGTGCTCCGGCTTGGTGCGACCGTCGCCCTGGGTGATGATCTTGAGGGCCGTATAATGATCGAACGCCCTCTTGTACGGGCGTTCGCTGCGCAGGGCGTCGTAGACGTCGCAAACCTGCATGATACGCGCCGCCAAGGGGATGGCGTCACCGTTGAGGCGCCAAGGATAGCCGCTGCCGTCCCAGCGTTCGTGATGGCTCTGCGCAATTTCGTGCCCCATCACCAAATAGGGGGAGAAGGCCCCTTCGAGGATCTGGGCGCCAATCGAGGTGTGGGTCTGCATGACCACCCACTCTTCCGGCGTAAGCCCACCGGCCTTGAGCAGGATGTGGTCCGGAATGCCGATCTTGCCGATATCGTGCATGGGACTGGCATAGTAGATCTGATCGCAGAATTCCCGGTCCATCCCCAGCTTCTCCGCCAGCCGGCGGCAATAGCGGCTGATCCTGCGCACATGAATGCCGGTGTCGTCGTCACGATACTCGGCGGCGCGCATCAGCGTGTAGATGGATTCCACAAAGGCCCCCCGCAGATCGGCGGTGCGTTGCCTGACCCTTTCCTCCAGCAATTCGTTGTGGCGTCTCAAGAGATCCCCGTAGTCCTTCAAGCGCAGAAGATTGCGTACCCGTATCGACAGCAACTGCCCGTCCACCGGCTTGGTGACGAACTCCTCGACGCCGCACTGCAGGCCCTGGATGCGGGATTTGCGGTCCTCGAGCACCGTGACCATGATCACCGGAATGGAGCGCGTGGCCGGGTCGGCCTTCAGTTTTTCGGCTGTTTCATAGCCGTCGAGGACAGGCATCATCACGTCCAGCAGGATGAGATCCGGTTTGCTCTGCGCCACCATTTCCAGCGCCTCCGCCCCGTTCTCGGCCTGCCGTATCCGGTAGCCCTGCGGCTGCAACAGCGATTGCAACAGGCTGCGATTCTTCCGCTCGTCATCGACGATGAGGATTTCTTTTGCGACTGCAGATTCACCCAAGATCGTTCTCCTGCGCCCCCCGTTGCAGAAAGAGAGCGATTTTCTCGACAAGTTCCCGGTAGTGGACGGGCTTGGCGATGTAGCCGTCGCAGCCGCCGGCGAGGATGCGATCGGCATCACCCTTCATGGCCAGTGCCGTCAGGGCCACGATTGGGATGTCTCTGGTCGTCGCATCCTGCTTCAGAACGGCCGTCGCTTCCAGACCGTCTCTTCCGGGCAACTGAATGTCCATCAGGATCAGGTCGGGATGATGGGAGCGGGCGATTTCGATGCCGGCATCCGCATCCACGGCCTCCAGTACCGAGTGGTTCTGATTTCTGAGGATACTCGAAATCAGATTCATGTTCATGTGACTGTCCTCGACCACGAGGATGGTCTTGCCCATCTCCCTACCTCCCACCTGCTACATCCGGCGATCACGGCTGCCGGCGGCCATGGATGCGGCGGCATGCACTCCCGACGAATACCGTAGCACTGTAGCAAACAATCATGGAAAGGGGCAACCGCCCTGGAAGTGATCGGCATCACTTCCAGGGCGCCCAATTCCCGACTCTGTTTGAGTATTTTCCAATCCATAAATGAGCCTGAAAGTGGCGGCATGGTATGAGGAG
>CAZHOU010000144.1:0-4235 GCA_964534165.1 uncultured Zetaproteobacteria bacterium | reverse complement strand
TAGACGGCGATGGCATTCATCGCCCCACCCTACCATGCCGGCGGCAACCGGGGAGGGGAGTGGTCAATTCACGCCGGCAGATTGTTCTTTTCCTCCTCGGCGTCCCGCACGATGCCGATGCCGCCCCGCATGACGATCATGGCGATGAGAAGGCCGATGACGAGATCGGGAAACGGCGACCCGAGGAGTGTCACCAGGCCGCCGGCGGCGATCACCCCCAGATTGGCAATGACATCGTTTTTCGAGAACACCCAGCTCGCCCGCATGTGGATTTCCCCGTGCCGATGTTTGGCAATGATGGCCAGACATCCCACATTGGCCATCAGGGCAAGGCATCCGATAGCCATCATGAGAATGGATTCCGGCTCACTGCCAAAAACAAAACGCCGGATCACATCCACGATCACGCCCATGGCCAGTGCGATCTGGAATATACCACTGACATGCGCAGCCCGTATCTTGGACCGGTTTCCCCGTCCCACGGCGTACAGGGCAAGGCCATAGACGATGGCATCGGCAAGCATATCCATGGAATCGGCAATCAAGCCGGAGGATTGACCGACGATCCCGAGCACGAACTCCATGCCGAACATCAGGCCGTTGATGGCGAGCAGCGGCCCAAGCACCCGACGCTGTTTCTTGTCCCGAATTTCCGTTCGGCAATCGCAATCCGGCATCAAGGCTTCCTGCGACTGAAAAATGCATACAGACAGGGCAAGACGAACAGCGTCAAGGCTGTGGAGGAGACAAGGCCACCGACGACCACGGTGGCCAGCGGTCGCTGCACCTCCGAGCCGATGCCGGTGGAAAGAATCAAAGGGGTCAACCCCAGGGCCGCGATGGTGGCCGTCATCAACACCGCCCGCAAGCGGCTCTCCGCCCCCCGCCTTACCGATTCCTCCATGTTCTCGCCGCCTTCCAGGCGCCGGTTGATGGCATCCACCATGACCACGCCGTTCAGCACCGCGATCCCGAACAAGGCGATGAAGCCGATGCTGGAAGGCACGGACAGATACTGGCCGGAGACGAACAAGGCCAGGACGCCGCCGATCAGCGCCATGGGTACGTTGAGCATGATGAGCAGGGCCTGCCCAGCCGAGTGAAAGGCGAAATACAGAAGCAGGAAGATCAAGAGCAGCGACAACGGCACCACGATCATGAGTCTGGCCTGCGCCCGCTCCTGGTTCTTGAACTGGCCGCCGAACACGACCGTGTATCCGGGTGGCAGCTTGATCTCCTTGTGGATGCGCCGGTCCAGTTCGGCGACCAAGCCGCCCATGTCCCGTCCCTCCACGTTGCACTGGATCACGACACGCCGTTGCACGTCGTCGCGGCGGATCATCGGCGGCCCCGTTTCCACCGCGATCTTCGCCACATCGTGCAGACGCACCCAGGCGCCGTCCGGGGCCTGCAGGATCAGATTGCCGATCGCCGCCGGATCCATCCGCGAGGCCGCCTTCAGACGCACGTAGATCGAGTAGCGTTCGTTGCCGTGCAGCACCTGACCGGCATCGGTCCCGCCGATGCCGTCGGAGATGAGATGCATGACGGCGGCAACGGGAATGCCGTAGCGATCGAGCTTGTCCCGTTCGGGCCGGATGACCAATTGAGCCTCGCCCTCGATCTGCTCCATGGCCACATCCCGCGTGCCCTTCACGCCGCGCGCGAGACGTTCGATCTCGCGGCCCTTTTCCGCCAGGACTTCGAGATCCGGACCAAACAGTTTGATGGCCAGTTGCGCCTTGACGCCGGAAAGCATCTCATCCACTCGCGTGGCGATCGGCTGCGAAAACGAATACAGCGCGCCGGGCATGTTATCCTCGAGCCGCTTGCGCATCTTCTCCTGCAACTCCATGCGGCTCTTCGCGCTGACCCATTGCCCTTGCGGCTTCAGGCCCACGTAGATCTCGATGTTGGAGACCGACTCGGGATCGCCGCCGATCTCGGCGCGGCCGGTGCGGGCGGATGCGTAGGTCACCTCCGGAAAGTTCGTGACCAGGATTCGCTCCAGCTTTTCTCCGACACCCTTGGCGTAGGCCAACGAGGACGAAGGGTTCAGTGTCACCCGGATGTTCAGCGTGCCCTCCTCCAGCTCCGGCATGAATTCGGTTCCGAGCCTCGGAACCAGGACCAGCGCCGCGAGCAACGCCACCAAGGCACCGCCAAGCACCCACCCCCGGTGGGCAAGCGCTCCATCAAGGGCTTTGGGATAGGCACGTGCCAACGGCGCCAGAATCGGGCTCCTTTTGTGCCGCATCGGACCGGTGAACAAAAACGTGGCCAGGACCGGCATCGCAAACATCGCCACCAGCAGGGATGCGCCCATCGCCAGGCAGATGGCTTGCGCCATCGGTGTGAACATCTTTCCCTCGACACCCTGCAACGCAAACAACGGTGTGAACACGATCAGGATGATCGCCACGGCAAACGCGACCGGTCGCGACACTTCCCGAGCCGCCTCGACGATACGCAGGGCCATACCGTGATCGCCTTCCCCGGCCCTCTCCAGGTGCCGGAAGATGTTTTCCACCATGACCACGGAGCCGTCCACCATCATACCGATGGCGATGGCCAGCCCGCCAAGACTCATCAGATTGGCGGAAATGCCTTCATGCTGCATGACGGCCAACGCCGCCAACACCGATACCGGCACCGAAAGAAGAACCAGCATCGCCGCCCGCAGGTTCATCAGGAAAAGGAACAGGACGATCACGATCAACACAAAGGCTTCCAGCAGAGCCTCTTCCACCGTATGCACGGCCTTCTCGACCAGATCGGACTGGTCGTAGAACGGCCGGATATGCACCCCCTCGGGCAGGGCCTTTTGCACGATCGCCAGACGCTCCTTCACCTCGTCGATCGTGGCCTTGGTGTTGGCACCGTAGCGCTTGAGCACGATACCGGCCACCACCTCCCCGAGGGGGCGCACGCGGCCTGCGGGATCGCGCTCGGTCATCGTCACCGCGCCCTGGCGGATCGCGCCGCCGAGCCCCACCTCGGCCACGTCGCGGATGCGCACCGGCGTGCCGGCCACACTTTGGACCGGAATGTTCCCGATGGCCTTGATGCCCGCCTTGCCGGCGGGGATCCAGCCGACACCGCGGATCACCAGTTGTGCATCCCCCTGCGACAGATACCAGCCGCCGGCGTTGCGGTTGTTCGCTTCAAGCGCCGCAACGACGTCCGCGATCCGAAGCCGATGGGCGAGCAGGCGCTTCGGATCCAGGCGCACCTGGTATTGCTTCACCTTGCCCCCGAAGGAGAGGATGTCGGTGACACCGGCGGCGGGCATCAGGATCAGCTTGACCAGCCAGTCGTTCAGTGAGCGCAGGGCCATGGCATCGAAGCCCGAACCGGGATCGGCCTCCAGAAAATACTGGAAAACCTGGCCGAGCCCGGAGGTGTTCGGCCCCATCCTGGGGTTTCCAGCCCATGCCGGGATGCTGGATCGCGCCTCCTGCAGCTTCTGAAACACGAGCTGGCGCGCGAAATAGATGTCCGTTCCGTCCTTGAAGACCACGGTCACCACCGACAGGCCGGTTTTCGAGATGGAACGCACCTCGGAAACCTGGGGCAAGGAGTACATCACGGCCTCGATCGGATAGGTGATCAACTGTTCCACCTCGGGGGCCGCCAAGCCCGGCGATTCGGTGTTGATCGTCACCTGAATGCTGGTGACATCGGGGAAGGCGTCGAGGTTCAGTCTGGGTACGGCCGAGGCGGCGTAGAGCACGCCCCCGACGAGCAACATAAGAACCAGAACGCGGTTGTTGATGGCGGCGTCGATCAGGCGGGCGAACATGATCAATCCTCGCCGAATCCGGCCTTGTTGAGTTCGGAGATCAGGCCGAAGGCACCCCGGACGACGATGCGCTCACCGGCCACGATCCCGGAGAGGACGTGGAGGCGGCCGCCGCCGGCCGGAACGGCCTTCACCTCGCGCCGGCGGTACACCCCCGGCCGTTTCTCGACGAACACGAACGATTTTCCCCGCCATCGTTGCACGGCCGCCCGGGGAAGAAACAGGGCCCGCCCGCGGGATCGCGCATGGAGGATGACATCCACAAACATGCCCGGCAGCAGGCGGCCGTCCGCATTGTCGACGCTCAACCGTACACAGGCGGGCCGGGTGGCCGTATCCAGACGGGGAGGGATGTGGATCACGGAGGCCGACTGGCGGCGGGGAGCATCCGTGGTCTCGACAGTCGCACGCTGCCCCCGGCGGCAGATGGCAA
>CAZHOU010000143.1:0-4311 GCA_964534165.1 uncultured Zetaproteobacteria bacterium | reverse complement strand
GCGCGTCGGTTTGGATGGGCCCAGTCGCGGGGGCCCAGGTGGTGACCGTGTGTCCGGTGAGGCGGTAACGGGCGACTGCATGTGCCAGGAAGCCGGGCCGTCCGGTGGCGTCCTCGAAGTCAGCGAGCGGGCGGCCGCCGGCGGCAATCGCCTCGGTGTGCACTTCCCGGATGGCGGCGACAGGCCGTTAAAGGCGCGCCTTCCGGATGCGGTTGGCTGCACGCTTGGGAGGGATACGGGCCCGGAAGAGGGATTCGCAGGCGTAGATGTTGCCGATCCCGGCCACCGTCCGTGCATCCATCAACACCTGTTTGATCGCCGCGCGGCGGCTGCGGCAGCACTGCGCCAGATAATCGGTGTGGAATTCCTTGCCAAGCGGTTCCGGGCCGAGGGAGGCAAACCACGACTGCTTCTCCCATTCCCGGCACGGGAACAAGCCCACGTACCCGAAGCGGCGCGGATCCTGGTAACGGAGGCTCATGCCGCCCTCGAAAACGATGCGTACGTGCTCATGAGGCAGGCGGTCCTCCGCCGCCGGCGCTAGATGGAACCGGCCGCTCATGCCCAGATGCCAAGCCAGCATACGGTGATCGAAGAAAAACAGCAGGTACTTCCCCCGCCGCGATAGGCGCCGGATGCCATGGCCGGGCAGGACCGTGGACAGGTCGGGTAGTGGATAGCGCAGATCCGGCCGGAAAATCTGCACCTCCCGCACCCGGCGGTGGCACAGATGCGGCGCAAGCCCCATGCGTACAACCTCGACTTCGGGCAATTCAGGCATGTTAGAAAAAAGCCTCGAGCTGCAGGGCATACACATTGGCGCGCCCTGAAAATTCGCCACCGCCGTGACCGCCGAAGAGGAGAGCGAAGGCCGTCACCTGTACATTTTCGCGCGCCGACCAACCGAGTCGTGGAGAGATGAAGACGCTGCCCTTGACGACATCGGCGATCAGGGTTGCATCCAGCCGCCACAGCGGCGACAGGTCGTAGCCGGCGGCCAAACCGAGCTGGTGGCGCTCGCGGCTGAAAAGGCGGTCGACGCTCGGTCGCACATCGACACGGGCGGCGGCGCCATTGAAGAAATACTCGCCCAGCAGATACAGACCGGCCGGAAAGATCCTGTTCTTCAGGGTGTATTCGTAACCGGCCGTGGCCTGGGTGTAGGGGGCGCCGTGTTCCCGGGCGCTCAGAATCTCCGCATGCAGGTTCCCTTTCCAGAGATTGGCGGCGAAATCGCCGCCGAAGACCTTTTCCACTCCGATGCGGCCGCCGAGAAAGGAGACATCCATCTCACCGAGGGTGTCCCGCACGCGTAGTGCCAGCTTGCGCGAAGTCCGGTGCGACGCCCTTCCCGGCGCAGCCACGGCCTGGAGGGCGCCCGTTCCCGAAAAACGCACCTCGGCATAGAGGCTGTCCACACCGGTTTTCTCATCCGGTTCCAGCGCCGTCGGATCCACGGGATTGAAACGATCGCTTGGATTCCACAGACGGCCGGTTCCCCAGGCGATGCGCTGGCGCCCGATCTTGAGCAGCAGGGAGGGGATATCGTAGCTCACCCAGGCACGGTAGAGCCGATGGCGCCAGAGGATGCGTGGCCGCCGCAGAATCGCGGCCTCGGCATCAGCGTAGGTCGCCTCCGGACGTCGTGCGGCGGCCTTGAACTCCGCGCTTGCGACACCGCCGCCGGCGAAGATCTCCTGGTCGTAGGCCGCGTAAGCAGCGAGCGCCGCCGCAGTCCACGACCACTCCAGACGCAGACGGTTCAAATCCGTCTGGACGAAATCCCCCGCACGTGTGGTGGCGGCAAAAAGAAGGTTGCGGTAGCTGCCGCTGATTTCGCCCAGTCGCCCCAGGGCCACCGCCATGACCGATGTCGGCACCAATCCCAGAAACAGTACGCCTGCCAGAAAAAGGCCGCTTCTGGACATCGGTATGGTGTGATCAATCAACAATGCGGCCATCGCGCATGCGAATCAGTCGCCGCGAATGGCGGATCACCACCGGATCGTGCGAGGCGGTCAGGAAGGTGATGTTGCGCTCCGCATTCAGGCGCCGCATCAAGCGGACCAGGGCCTCGCCGGTGCGGCTGTCCAAATTGGCCGTGGGTTCGTCCGCCAAGACGATGTCGGACTCGGATGCCAGGGCCCTGGCTACGGCGATGCGCTGTTGCTGCCCTCCGGACAACTGGTCGGGCCGGCGCTTCTCCAATCCCTTCAGTCCCACCTCCGCCAGCAGCCGCTGCGCGCGTTCATTGCGCTCGCTTGCCGGCACACCCTGCAGTTGCAGCACATAGGCCACGTTCTCCTGGGCCGTCAGGACGCGGATCAGGTTGTAGGACTGGAATACGAAGCCGACGTGATGCAGGCGAAAACGAGCCCGTTCGGCCGCCGACAGCACGGTCAGGTCTCGGCCGGAAACCCGCACGCGGCCGCGATCGGGCCGGTCCAGGGCGCCGATGATATTGAGCAGCGTCGTCTTGCCGGAGCCGGACGGCCCTGCCAGAACGGCGAAGGCGCCGGTTTCAAGGTGCAGATCAATGCCGGCCAGCGCCGCAATCTTCACATCGCCGCTGGCATAGTACTTGTGCACGCCGCAAACCTCGATCAGCGCCATTCAGATCACCCGCATGGCCTGGGCTGGGTCAAGCCGGGCGGCCTTCCAAGCCGGCGGCAGGCTGGAGAGCAATGAACCGAAGAGCGCCGCAGCGAGAATCTGCAGCAGGGATTCCGGCTTTAGAGCCGGATGAACGACCGGGTCCATGTACATGAACGAAAAGGCGGCGGCGAAGCGGGACAAATCGATCCCCACCCGTCCGAAATACCCGGCCAGCCAGACACCGATGAACGAACCGACAAGTCCGCCCAAGGCTACAAGCAGCAGGGTTTCCCACACCACCATGGCGAAGATCTGCCCCGGTCGCGCACCGAGCGCAGCCATCAACCCGAATTCGCGCGTGCGTTCATGCAAACTCATCAACATCGTGTTCAGAACCTCGGCCAGAACCACCAGGATGACCACGGCGAGGATAATCCAGGCGTAGGCATCGGCGAATCGGGACCATTGTTCAGCCATGGGATCGATTTCGCTCCAGGTCAGCACCTCCAACCCCCGGCCCCGCAACTTGCGGCGCAAACCTGCGGCCAGTGCATCAACGTCACGAAAGCTACGGGCACGGATGACGATGTCGGTGACCCCTTCGCCCAGATCGAGCCAGCGCTGCACCCGCGCCAGGGGCGCCGCGGCCAGGAAATCATCGATATCCAGGACGCCGGAATGCAGGATGCCGCGCACCCGGAACACCTCCGAGGCGATGTCGCCGTTGTCCAGTGCCGCCATCAGCACCACCTTGTCACCCAAATCCGCCTGCAGGCGCGCTGCCAGCCCGCTACCGAGCACGATGGCGCGCTCATCACCCGGCTTGAGCCAACGGCCCCGCTTGAGAAAGTGCGCCAAGCGGCTCAGACGTCGTTCCCGCCCGGGCTGCAATCCAAGGACGGAAACGCCGGCGCTGCCGGCGGCGGTCGAGGCCAGGCCGGAGACGCGCACACGCCGGCTCCAGGTTGCGACCGCCCGCTCGGCTGCAAGCACCTTCTCCACCGCCGCCGGCTTACGAATGCGATCGGCCAGCCGCCGTGAACTCTCAAAACCGGCGGCATGAATCTGGATGTGCCCGGTCAAGGTCAGGGCGAAGTTGGTCTTGATCTGCTGCAGCCAGCCGTCGTTCATGGCCGCAAGAAAGGCCAGGGCAGCGATACCCAGGGCGAGGGCGCTCACGGTCAGGCCCGTGCGCAACGGATGCAACCCCAGGTTGCGCCAGCCGAGCTTGATGTAGACGGCCAGATCAGACATGACGAATGGCCTCCACCGGCTGCAAGCGGGCGGCGCGAATGGCCGGTACCAGGGCGGCGGCGACGGCGGCGAGCATGACCGCGGCCAGGGTCAGTGTCAGATGATCGAGATTGATCTCGGTGTGCACCACCGGATCGATGTAGAAGCGCCGGACCGTCGTCATCCGGGAGGCAAGATCGATGCCATGGTGCTTGAAGAAGGCGACAAGCGTAAGCCCGATACCGGTTCCGAGAGCGGTGCCGAACAGGCCCAGAATAACGGCTTCGAGCGTGACCACCGCCGCCAGACGCCAGCGCGCGCAGCCCAGGGCCATCATCACCCCGAACTCGCGGATACGCTCCAGCGTGCCCATCATCACCGTGTTCATGATACCGGCGGCGACGATGAACAGCACCACGCTAAGAAAGATGTAGTAGAAGGCATTCTCCAGCTCGACCCACTGTTTCATCACCGGATACATGT
>CAZHOU010000142.1:0-4325 GCA_964534165.1 uncultured Zetaproteobacteria bacterium | reverse complement strand
GAGATAGGATTAACGGTCTAATCCTCGGGTTTATGAATAGTTCAGGCTAAATGGCATCGACGATCTTGCAACGCGGCCAGACCTTGCCGATCGTGCCATTGTTGTGAACCTTGAGCCGATCAAGAAATCGCGCCGCCGCGATGAAAGAACCCTGTGTCTGCAATACAAAAAGGACCGGCCCTTCATCCTTGGGTCATTGCTCGATGCTGCCTGCACGGCGATCCGGAGACTGCCGGAAACACGGCTTGACGAGGCTCCGCGGATGGCGGATTTCGCGCGATGGATCGTGGCGGCGGAGCAAGCACTTTGGCCCGCCGGCACGTTCATCGCCGCCTACGGCAAGGCCCAGGCGGACGCTGTTGTCGCAGGCTTGGAGGCATCGCCGGTTGCCCAAGCTGTCACCGAACTCATGGAAATCCGGCAAGAATGGACCGGCACCGCCACGGAACTGTTGGCTGCGATCGAAACCGAAGATCGGCGGCGCCATCCGGCTTGGCCGAAAACACCGCAAGGGCTCTCAAACAAGCTACGTAGGGTAGCGCCGGCGCTGAGGAAGATCGGCATCAATATAGCCTTCATCCGGGAGAGTGCCGGCCGCTTTATCAAGATAGAAAAGGTGTGCGAAACATTGACACAAGCGTCACAAGTGTCACAAGCATTGAAAAATAAGGCTTTTTCCGTGACGATCCGTGACGATCATGACGCTCCCGTGACGCTCAATGACGATTCAGCGTCATGGGAAAATGTCAATAATATCAATGGGCATGACGATCGTGACGCTCGTGACGCTAATTTGCACGTTCCTTCTTCTAATGAAGAGCGGCCATGGGCGGTGACGATATGACCCCGGTGGCGATCCTTCGCGAAGCCTATCGGCACGGCGCCGATATAGCGGTTGCGGGCGGTTCCCTGCGATTGACCGCCCCGCGCCCGTTGCCGGACTCCCTGGTGGAGGAAATCCGCCGCCATAAGCCGGAGATTATCGAGGCGTTGTCTCCCCTGCCGCATGGCCCGTGCATCGGCTGCGGGAAGGAAACCCGGTGCATGCTCACCCGCCCGGATGGCTCGTGGGATTGGATGTGCATCCCCTGCTTTGACCGGAGTGCCAGACCATTGCCGGAGCCTCAAAAGGCCCATAGCGGCGAAATGGTGAAGCCGTGATGACCGAATGCCCGAAGTTTCCCACATGCTCCGCCAACATATGCCCGCTGGACCCTGAATGGCGGAAACGTACGCACCTGAATGGGGAAAGGGTTTGCATGCTGCTATGTGAGGCCGCAAAACCGGGCGCCATGGAAGTTTTCAGGGGTGCAGGGCGTGAGGACTTGTTGCCCGTCATAAAGGAAGTTATGACGGAGATATGCGCCCGCTGGGGCAGCATCCGGCGCACCGTTGAACGAGCAAGCAAAACGGGCTCAAGGATGAGACCACCGGGTGGAAAGCATGGCCAGCACCGTTAAAAAACGGCACCGGGCGCTGAAAACGATGGACGCCCTTTGCCGGCAAAAAGGCAGAATTATCGAGATGTCCAAGACCCTTCATCCCGACCAGATCGCGGACAGACTGAGAAAAGATGGGTTGGAATGCGCTGGGTGGCACGTGGCAACAGTACTGGCGTGGTGGGGAATTCCCTGCGCGTGCGATGCGTCATGGGGTTCAACCTGGTGGAAGGTGAAGCCCAAGCCTCTGACCCCGAAGTCAGAGCGTCCCCGCTGCGGCGCCAAGACACGATCGGGCAGGCCGTGCCAGGCTCCGGCGGTGTGGGATTATGTGAATGACTGTCCGCGCAACGGCCGTTGCCGGATGCACGGCGGGTTGAGCACAGGGCCGAAGAGAAAAAAGCGCTGAACCACTCTTCGCGCCACAGTCTTTCGGCTAGAGGAAGTCCGAATTATCAAAGTCATGCCGCCTTTTCCACCGCCAGGCGCAAGCCCAGCGCATGCAGCACTTTGTTCAATGTGTCCACCCGTGGGGTTCGCTCACCGGAAAGCACCTTGTACAGCGATTGGCGGTTGACCCCGGTCTTACGGGACACCTGGCTCATACCCTGCGAACGCACCACGTCCTGAAGCGCCAGCAGGAACACGCGCGGGTCTTCGTCTTCCATGGCTTCGTTCAGGTAGGTTGTCATGTCCTCCGACGCGCGCAGGATGTCCGTCAGGGTTTCTTCATAAGGTCTGCTTGTCATCGTGCCGCCCCTGTAGTCTTGCCATAGGGGTCAGGCGGCGATGGCCTTCAGTTCATCACGCAATGCTTGCCTGGCCCGCCACAAGTCATATTCAACCTGCATGTTCATCCATACCCTTGCACCGTTGCCCACCACGGTGCCGATTCTCAGCGCCGCCTCCGGCGTGATCGAACGCCTTCCGGCCAGGATGTCATGCACCGTCTGGCGGCTCATGCCGATGCGCCGGGCAAAGCCCGTCACCGTCTCGTTCATCGCGGGAAGCACATCCTCGCGCAGCACCACGCCCGGATGCGTCGGCGCCCTCTTGGGTCTCTCGGTTACCGCAAACTCCCGCATGCACGCCTCCTAGTGGTAGTTTTCCAGATCGACACGATAGATGTCGCCATCCTGCCATTCGAACGTCAGGCAGAACGGGCCGTTCACATGGATGCTGTATCGCCTCGGCTTGCCTTCCAGAACATGAAAGTCGAAGCCCGGGACATTCAATGAAGCCAGATCGTTTGCGGCATTCATCACATCCAGCCGACGCAAGATTCGTGCATGAAGATCATGCCGGACCTTTGCGGAATGTCCCGTCATGAACAAGGTTTTCAGCCCCTTGTGCCTGAAGCTTTTAATCATTGGAGTGTAGTATAATCCATTACAGTGTCAATCAATCCTATACAGTTCCACGCTTGATCGGCACCACCTTTGCACCATCGCGCAGGCTGTCCAGGTAGTCCGCCCAGTGCTGCATCATCTTCGTGCGTTCATCCAAGAGTTTTTCCCGCGCATAGGCGGCCACGGTGTCGTTCGCCTGCTTGTGGCATAGCTGCCGTTCGATGGCCTCCGGCCTGTACCCCATCTCCGCAAGCAACGTGCGCCCCATGGCCCGGAACCCGTGGGCGCAATGCTGGGTTTTCGTATCAATGCCCATGTAGCGCAGGGCGGCGTTCAGGGTGTTGTTGCTGATGGGCTTGTCTCTGCCGCGCAAGCCCGGGAAAACCAGATCCCCACGCCCGGTCAGCGGCTTCAATTCATCCAGGATCGCCAGCGCCTGGCGGGGCAGGGGAACGGTGTGCGGCGTGCGTGTCTTCGTCACGGTGTAGCGCCACTGGGCACGTTCGCGGTCGATCTCATCCCAGCGCATGGCCCGCACCTCGCCGGGCCGTGAAAGGGTCAGGGCCAGCATCTTCAATGCCCCCCGCGTCACGGGTTGCGGGTAGTCCTCGATCATCCGCATCAATGCCCCGGCTTCCCTCGCCGTGGTGAATGCCGGCCGATGCGTGCGCTGCTCCCTGGCGAACAGATCGTTTACGTTCAGGTTACCGGCCGGGTTCCGCGTCGCCTCGCCGTGCGAAATGGCGAAGGAAAAGACGCGCCGAATGTAGGAATGGAGCCGCCGCACCTTGTACAAGTTGCCGTCCGCCTCGATCCTGCGCAGCAGCGCCAGCACGTCCGGAGGCTCGATGGCATCGGGCGGCCTGCGGCCAAGGCGCGGGAACACGTCCGTCTCGAACCAGGTGCGGCAGATTCCGCGCGTCTTCTCTGCCCAGTCCCGACCGGCATGGTCAAGCCAGCGTCGGGCGACATTCTCAAACGTCGTCGCTTGTGCCCGTGGTTGCTCCGGCTTCGGATCGATGCCCTGCAAAAGGCCGTTGTGGATGCAGCCGGCCTTCACCCGTGCCGCCTTCAAGCCCATGGCCGGGTATTCGCCAAGGGTCAGCCATCGTTCCTGTCCATGCCATGAATAGCGCAGCTTCCAGACCCGGCGCTTCTTCGTGCGATACAGAAACAATCCGCCGCCGTCGTAGATGCGCGCGGGACGCTTGCCTTCCGGCTTCCGCATGTTGCGGATCGCCGCTTCGGTTATGCCTCTTGCCCGTCTTGCCATCGCCAGCCTCCACCGGAGTCGAACCGACACGAAACGCGGAACCTCATAAGGAACACCCAAAACGCATTCGCGCGGAACACCCGGAATCACACCCAATAAATGCAACGATGTCCTTGGACGACATTAGACGACCATGGACAAAAAAGCAAGAAAAAACCCGCTGTTGCAGCGGGTTCTCTGGACGCTATGAAACGTTGTTGGACTATGATATGGTACCGAGGACTGGAGTCGAACCAGCACGGCCGTAATGGCCACTGGCACCTG
>CAZHOU010000141.1:0-4407 GCA_964534165.1 uncultured Zetaproteobacteria bacterium | reverse complement strand
GGCCTCACTTCCCTTTCTCCCCGCTACGATCCCCCTAAGTCCGACAGACTGCTAGGCGGCAAGGTTCGCCAAGGCGTGCTATGGTATAAAATGATATCAACCGAAGACGGATCGCCGATGGACGTGGATTCGCCGAGACTGAAAGCGGAGGAGTGAAATGCCTGAATTGCACGTGGAACTGAGCGAGGATGAGAAGGAAATTTTACGCGACGTTCTGGAGAATGATCTCTCCGATTTGCGGATGGAAATCGCCGATACGGACAGCCAGGATTTCCGGGAACAATTGAAAGTCCGGAAGGCGGCCATCCGCAAACTACTGGATGCCCTGGGAGCATGATCCGGGGTTCCCGGTACGTTCAAACGACCCGAAAGAATGCCGGAGACCGGGCCATGAGGGCAGCGGTGGTCAGGGATCCGGGATCCGAAGAACCTGCGCCTTGATCCAATGCCAGCAACCGGTCGCGCCACGATGAAGGACTCGAATTCCCCCATCATCGGCGGGGAGCCTTTTGTTCGCCGCTCCGCGAAAACAAGGTCAGTGGATCACGCCGGATGACGAGCCCAAGCCGCCTGCAATCGCGCATCGAATCGATCGGCACCGAACTTCTCGAGCGCGCCCGGGAGATCGAGAGCGGCCTCTCCCCGCTCGAGCGCTGGCAACGTGAATTCATGCGGCGCCTGGAGAAGGACGCGAATTTCCGGGTGCAGGCCCTGCGCTTCATCGACGTGCTGCCGGTGCTCAAGAACGATTCCGAGTTGGCGCGGCATGCATCCGAATATTTCGCCGCCGGCGACCTGCCTTTGCCGCCGGCTCTTCAATGGGGCTTCCGCCACGCGCATACGGGAATGGCGGCGCATGTGCTGGCGCCGCTGGTGCGCGAAATCGTGGAATGGATCGGGCGTCGCTTTATCGCCGGCGAGGATGCCGAGGATGCTCTCACCGCCGTCAAGCGCCTGCATGGACAGGGATTCAAGGCGTCCCTGGACATCCTCGGCGAAGTGGTGCTCTCCGAAGCCGAGGCCGCACGCTACCAGAAACAATACCTCGACCTGATCGAGGTTCTGTCGCCGCGCTTGGCCGCAATCGGCGAACGCCTGCAACTTTCACTCAAAATCTCCTCGCTGCATTCACAAATCACCCCGCTGGCACCGGCACAATGCAGCGAAGCCATCCGTGCCCGCCTGCGCCCGATCCTGCGCGAGGTGCGAAAGCACGGAGGCGGCGTCACGCTGGACATGGAGCATTACGACACCAAGGAGATTACGTTACGCACGTTCCGGGATGTTCTGGAAGAACCGGAGTTTGCGGACTGGCCCGATTGCGGCATCGCCATTCAGGCCTATCTCAAGGACACGGAACAGGATTTGCGCGAACTGATCGCCTGGACCGAAAGGCGCGGTGCTCCCATCCATGTTCGGCTTGTACGTGGCGCCTACTGGGATTATGAAACGGTGATCGCCCGCCGCCAAGGCTGGGCGTCGCCCGTGTGGGAGAGCAAGAATCAAACGGATGAAAATTACGAGCGTTGTCTGAGCCTGCTGCTTTCACATACGCAGGACGTGCGCCCGGCGATCGCCGGCCACAACATCCGCTCGATCGCCATGGCACTGGCCCTGATCGAGGATCGGAAGATCGACCCCTCCGCCTACGAATTCCAGATGCTCTATGGCATGGCCGCGGGACTGCGCCAGGCGCTGGCGGAAAAGGGCCATGCGTTGCGCGTCTATGTGCCGGTCGGCGCCATCCTTCCGGGCATGGCCTACCTCGTACGCCGGCTGCTGGAGAATTCCGCCAACACCTCCTTCCTGCGTCGGGCTTTCGCCGAGGAAAGACCGGCGATGGAGTTGCTCGCGCCGCCCGCGGCGGTGCCGGCATCAACCCCCGCGCCCGCGGGTTTTGCGCATGAACCGGTCCACCGTTTCACGGATGCCGACGAACGCGAACGTCTGGCGGCCGCCATTCAGGAGGTGCGCACCCGGCTTGGAGGCCATTATCCCCTGCGGATCGGCGGCCGGAATGTGGAAACCGCCGCCACGATCGTCTCAGTCAATCCGGCGGCACCGGATGAAATCATCGGCCAGACCTCCGCCGCGGACCGGGAAGAAGCCGATGCGGCCGTGCGGGCGGCCACCGAGGCGGGGGCCGGATGGGGCCGCCTCCCCACCACGGAGCGATGCAAGATTCTGCGGCATGCGGCCGACATGCTGGCCGCTCAGCGGGAGGTGTTCACCGCCTGGGAGATCCTGGAAGCGGGAAAACCCTGGCGCGAAGCCGATGCCGACGTTTGCGAGGCCATCGATTACCTGCGTTATTACGCCGATCGGGCCGAGGCCATGGCGGAGGAATGGCGGTTCGATACGGCCGGGGAGAGCAATTGCTATCGATACCGACCGCGCGGTGTGGCCGTCATCCTACCGCCCTGGAATTTCCCGTTGGCCATCCTCACCGGCATGCTGTCCGCCGCCCTGGTCACCGGCAATGCGGCCATCGTCAAGCCGTCGTCGCAGACCCCCGTCGTCGCCGCTGAACTCTGCGCCCTGCTGGAGACGGCGGGCATCCCACCCGGTGTCGTGAATTTTCTTCCCGGCGAGGGCTCCAGCGTCGGGGAATACCTGGTCCGGCATGCCGGGGTGCACATGATCGCCTTCACCGGCTCCTTGGCCGTGGGCTGCCGTATCCAGCGCTTGGCGGCCGACTGCACCCGAAACCAGAGCCATGTCAAACAGGTGCTCGCTGAAATGGGAGGCAAGAACGCCATCATCGTGGACACGGATGCGGATCTCGACGACGCCATCACCGGCATCATCGCCTCGGCCTTCGGCTACAGCGGTCAGAAATGTTCCGCCTGTTCGCGCCTGATCACCGTCGGTGACATTCATGCCGTCTGCATGCGCCGGCTTTGCGAGGCGGTCGAAAGTATCGTCATCGGACCCCCCGAGGCACCGCGTACGTTCATGGGGCCGTTGATTTCGGCCGCGGCACGCAAAAGGCTCCTGCGCACGATCGAGAACGCCGGCGCACGGGCAAAACCGCTCCTGCGGGTCGAAGCGGAACGACCGGACGGCGGATACTACCTCGGTCCCGTCATCTTCGATGCCGTGGAGCCGCAGTCCCCGCTGGCGCAGGAGGAACTCTTCGGGCCGGTGTTGGCGGTTTTGCGGGCCCCCGATTTCGAGTCCGCCCTGCGCCTTGCAAACGGCACGCGCTATGCGCTGACCGGTGGCGTGTATTCGCGCAGTCCGGCGCATCTTGCGCAGGCTTCCGAGGAATTCCGGGTCGGGAATCTGTATCTGAATCGCAAGATCACCGGCGCCGTAGTCGGCCGTCAGCCCTTCGGCGGCCTGGGCATGAGCGGCACCGGTTTCAAGGCTGGTGGCCCGGATTACCTGCTGCAGTTCGTGCAGGCCCGGACCGTCACGGAAAACACCCTGCGCCGCGGTTTTGCCCCAGACACCGGCAGCTGATACGAGGACCGTGGTACTTCTCGCCATGGCACCTGTCCGAAAAAAAACCGCGGCTGCGTGAGGTATCCATATTGATGGACGCATCGGAGATCAAAAAACTGCGAGAGGCCATGGTGGAGGAGCAGATCGAGGCCAGGGGGGTGCGCGACCGCCGCGTTCTCGAAGCCATGCGCACCGTGCCCCGGCACCTCTTCGTGCCCGAGGTCGATCCCCGCGTCGCCTACATGGATCATCCCCTCCCCATCGGTCACGGGCAGACCATCTCCCAGCCTTATATGGTGGCCTTCATGTGTGAAGTGGCACGCCTGTCCCCCGACGATCGCGTGCTGGAAGTCGGCACGGGCTCCGGCTACGGTGCCGCCGTCCTCTCCCGTCTAGCCGCAGACGTCTACACCATTGACATCGACCCCGACCTGGCACGCCGGGCCGAGAAGATCCTGAAGGCTCTGGGATACGACAATATCCATGTCAAGAGCGGGGACGGCTGCGTGGATTGGCGGGATCAGGCCCCCTTCGACGCCATTGTCGTCACCGCCGCACCGGAGGAGATTCCGCCCGAGTTGGCGGCGCAATTGAAGGACGGCGGCCGCCTGGTCGTGCCCGTGGGACACCGCTTCTTCACGCAGGAATTGGTGTTGGTCGAAAAGCACGGCGAGCGCCTCACCGCGAAGCATTTGATGCCGGTCAGTTTCGTGCCCCTGCGCCGCGGCTGATGTCGATCCTCATCCGGGCTAGTATCGTCTCATGCGCACACTTCGCCAGCAACTGATCGAGGCCCTGGACAAGGCCAGGGAAGAGCAGCATCTGCCGCTTCCCGAGCCTCGACTGGCGGCGGTCCTGGTGCACGATTTTCTGTCCCTGTTGGGGACGGCGCCAAGGATACAAACGGATATGCGCTGGCACATGGTCAGTCATGAGCATCTGCACCGGCATGTGTACACC
>CAZHOU010000140.1:0-4575 GCA_964534165.1 uncultured Zetaproteobacteria bacterium | reverse complement strand
TGTCGGCGCCGGCATCCGCCGACTGTTGCAGCGGGCCGAACTCACCGCCTTCGAGCGTGGTCTCGGCGGGCTCTTCGGGCTGGCCCGGGGTCTGCTGCTGGTGGCCCTGTTCTTTCTGTTCTACACTTCCTTCGCCAAGCCGGACAAGCCTTGGATGCGAGACAGTGTGCTCACAAAGTACGCCGTCGAGATGGGGGACCTCCTGGGTCGAGCCATCCCCTCCGGCTACCCCTTCTCCCGGCGCCGGGAAGCACAGCACGTGCGGCGCACAAGCTTCGGTGATGCTCCTTTGCTGGATCGCCACGGCCTGGAAACCGTTCTGCACAGGAACATGATGCGATGAGCGATCATTTTCATGACGAATGCGGCGTCTTCGGGGTCTTCGATCATCCCGAGGCCGCCAACCTCACCTACCTGGGACTGTACGCGCTGCAGCACCGCGGCCAGGAATCGGCCGGCATCGTCTCCACCGACGGGCGCGACTTCAACAGCCACAAGGGCATGGGATTGGTCGCCGACATCTTTCGCAAGGACGACATTCGGCGCTTGAGTTCAGGCCGCATCTGCATCGGTCACGTGCGCTACTCCACCGCCGGCGATTCCGACCTGCGCAACTGCCAGCCATTCACCTTCCAGTACGCCCATGGCGGCATGGGGATCTGCCACAACGGCAACATCGTCAACGCCAATGAACTGCGACGCGAACTCGAGGCCGCCGGTTCCATCTTCCAGTCCACCTCGGACACGGAAGTGGTCATCCACCTGGTGGCCCGGAGCCGGGGCGATTCGACGGTGGCGCGTCTGACCGAGGCCCTGCATCGCCTGCGCGGGGCCTTCTCGCTGCTCGTGCTGACCGAATCAAAGCTGATCGGGGTGCGTGACCGCCACGGCATCCGGCCATTGGTGCTCGGCCGCCTCGATGATGCCTGGATCCTGTCCTCGGAAACCTGCGCCTTCGATCTGGTCGGGGCCGAATTCGTGCGCGACGTGGAGCCGGGAGAGATGATCATCATCGACGCGGACGGCCTGCACAGCCTGCGGCCGTTTCCGCCCGCGCACGGCAAGTTCTGTGTCTTCGAGTACGTCTACTTCGCCCGTCCCGATTCCACCCTCGAGGGCATCAACGTCTATCAGGCCCGCTACCGCATCGGCATGGAACTGGCTCGGGAGGCCCCGGCCAGTGCCGACATCGTCGTGCCGGTCCCGGATTCCGGCACACCGCCGGCCATGGGCTATGCGAAGGCCTCGGGATTGCCGTTCCAGATGGGACTGATCCGCAACCACTACGTCGGCCGTACCTTCATCGAGCCCAAGCAGTCCATCCGCCATTTCGGCGTCAAGCTCAAACTGAATCCCAACCGCGACCTCATCCGCGGTAAGCGCGTGGTGCTGGTCGACGATTCCATCGTTCGCGGCACGACCAGCAAGAAGATCGTGGAGATGGTGCGCAAAGCCGGAGCCCTGGAGGTGCACATGCGCATTTCGAGCCCCCCGACCCGGCATTCCTGCTTCTACGGCATCGACACCCCGGACGCCGACAAGCTGATGGCCAACAAGATGAACCTCGAGGAGATGTGTGCCGCCATCGGCGCCGATTCCCTGGCCTTCGTTTCCTTCGAGGGTCTCTACCGCGCCGTCGGCAAGCCTCGCTACATGCATTGCGACGCCTGTTTTTCGGGTAACTACCCGGTCCCCATCGAGGGCCCGCGCTCGCCGCAATTGTCGCTCTTGCATTTCTCCAGCCGCCCGGGTTGATGCATCGCGGTGGAACGGAGAAAATCGTTCTCCTGCACGGGATGCTCGGAGTGCCGAAGGTACTGGGTTGGGATTATTTCCACGGCGCCGGCCGCATGCTCGAGGGTATGGGCTGGGCGGTGATCACCCCCAGGCTCCCCTGGGCAAGGGGCATCAAGCGCCGCGCCGAAGCCTTGGCGGCACAGCTTGAGGACGAGACCGGCCCCTTGCACCTGATCGCCCATTCGATGGGGGGCGTGGATGCCCGCTACTTCATCACCCATCTGCAGGGGTTCAAGAAGACACGTTCGCTGACGACGCTTTCCACCCCCCACCGCGGTTCCGCGGCCGCCGATTTCGAGTACGGTCGGCGCTTCTCCCCCTTCCGCTTCCTTCCCGCCGTCGCCGATCTCCGGATCAAGGCCATGCACGAATTCAATGCCGCGACACCGGACCGGCCGGAGGTACGCTACCGCAGCTATTCGGCCGCCCGTCCCTTAAGCGAACAGCCGTGGTTGGCGCGGCGGCACGGGCGCGTGATCCAGCGCGTCGAGGGCGACAACGACTCGCAGGTGTCGGTGCGTTCCGCCCGTTGGGGGGAACATGTGCGCACGCTGCAGGCCGATCATTTCGAACTGATCGGCATGAACATCTGGCTGAATCCCTTCCGCCGCCGCCGTCGCTTTCCTCATCTCGATCTGTACCGGGAGATCGCGGCCTGGATCCAACATACGGGAGACAAGTGAGATGCACGGGACGATACGCATCCGCACCACCAAGCGGGAGGAACTGATCGACATCACGTCGCAGATCAAGGCTGCCTTGCGGAGGAGCGGTGTCCGTGAGGGCTTGGCGTGCGTCTATGCCCAGGGGGCCACATGTGCCATCATGATCCAGGAAAACTGGGACGAGAGCGTGCAAACCGATGTCGTGCATCTGCTTCGCAAGCTGATCCCGCGCGGCGTATGGCTGCACGATGCCCAGGACGGCAACGGCGACGCGCATCTGAAGGCGGGTCTGGTGGGGCCGTCGGAGACGATTCCGGTGATGGACGGTGAACTCGGCCTGTCGCGCTGGCAGAACATCTTTTTCTGCGAATTCGACGGTCCCCGCCGGGAGCGCAGGATCGTTTGCACATTCGTACCAGCAGAGGAGGGAAATCCATGTTCGTGACCATGAACCGGATTCCGGTCAATCCCGAGTTCCGCGAAGCCTTCGAGAAACGCTTCGCCGAGCGCCTGGGGCTGGTGGACAAGGCCCCCGGCTTCATCCGCAACATGGTTTTGCGGCCGCTGGAGGACACGAGCGACCGCCACATCGTGCTCACCTTCTGGGAATCGAAGGAGGCTTTTCTCGCCTGGGCGCGAAGCAAGGAATTCAAGGAGGCGCACAGCCGGGCGCGCCAGGCGCCGGAGGGCATGTACCTGGGGCCGGGCAAGATCGAGGTGTTCGAAACGGTCCTCGACTCCGGCGGCTGATCCCGAGTCCTAAGCCGAATACATCAAGACGCCCGGCTGGTCCATGAGGGCCGGGGACGAAGGGTGGAGGAAAAGAAAGGGATGGAGGGTCGGATGAAGCTTCCTCCGTGCCCGGACCCTCCATCCACGGATCGGCCCTGGAGAAAGCGGCGGCGGATGTTTATGCTTCGCGCCCGTAAACCAGGTCCGCGCCGGAGGAGGCCCCTTCATGGACATCGATGTGCAGAAAATCGCCATGCTGGCGCGCATCCGCCTGACGGATGCGGAAGCCGCCGTGCTCGGCCCCCAACTCGAACGCATCCTCGCCTATGTCGACACCCTGCAGGAACTCGACACCTCCAATGTGCCCGAAACCGCGCATCCGCACGACGCCGCCATGCCGTTGCGGGCGGATGTGGTGACGAACACGAACCGCAGGGATGAGCTGCTTGCGCCGGCGCCCGAAACCGAGGCCGGACTGTACGTGGTTCCGAAGGTCATCGAGTAGATGCCGCTTCCAACCCTGTCGGCCTTGAAGGCACGGCTCGATGCCGGTGACACGACGGCGCGGGATGCGGCCGCGGACTGCCTTGAGCGCATCGAAGCCGTCAACCCCGATGTGAACGCCTTCGTGCACATCGATGCCGAGCGCATCCTGGCGCAGGCCGAGAATTCCGACCGCTACCGCGCCAAACACGCGCCGAGACCGCTCGAAGGCCTGCCGGTGGCCATCAAGGACATCTTCTGCACCCAGGACGGCCCCACCCAGTGTTGTTCCAACATTCTCAAGGGCTTTCATGCCCCTTACGACGCCCATGTCATCACCCTTCTCAGGCAGGCGGGAGCGGTGTTGCTCGGCAAGACCAACATGGACGAATTCGCCATGGGCTCCAGCACCGAGACCTCGGCCTTCGGGCCCTGCCGCAATCCATGGGATCTGGAGCGTATTCCGGGCGGATCGTCCGGCGGTTCCGCCGCCGCCGTCGCTGCGGGAATGGCTCCGGCGGCCCTGGGCACGGACACCGGCGGCTCGATCCGCCAGCCGGCGGCGCTCACCGGTATCACGGGCATGAAACCGACCTACGGGCGCGTCTCGCGCCGCGGCATCATCGCCTTTGCTTCCTCGCTCGACCAGGCGGGCCCGATGGCGCGCACGGTGCGGGACTGCGCCATACTCGCATCCGCGATCTGCGGCCACGACGCCGCCGACGCCACCAGCGTGGCCGACGCCCCGAGCGTGGATTGGCTCGCATCCTGCGACCGGCGGGATCTCGTGGGATGGCGGATCGGGAGACCCAAGGAATATTTCATCGATGGCATGGATGCGGGCGTGCGGGATGCGGTGGAGGCGGCGCTTTCGCGCTGCGCCGAACTGGGGGCCGAG
>CAZHOU010000139.1:0-4578 GCA_964534165.1 uncultured Zetaproteobacteria bacterium | reverse complement strand
CCAGGCGCCAGATGACCTGAAACAGGGCCCCGGCCGACCGGCCGGGGCCTGTTTCGTTTTTTAAGGCGGACTTTGATGGGAGAAACATTTGTGATGGGGCGTTTGCTTTTCGACTGGATTACCCGCGCGCTTCCTGCTGCAATGCGGCCATGAATGGCCCGAATCATGTCAGCAAGCGGCGGCAACAATTCACACTGGAGCTGCCGTCAAGCCCATCGGGCTCGGTTTGGCTGCATGCCTGTTCGGTCGGTGAAGTTTCCTCTCTTGCCCCGTTGATCCACCTGTTGCGTGAAGACTCCCTGCCCGTCCATCTGACCGTGGTGACCGAAACGGGCTTCGCCCACGCACATCGCCTGTTTGGGGGGGATATCGGAATCTCTTATCTTCCCTGGGATCTCCCGGGACTCATGCGACGCTTCGTGACGCATCTGAAACCGCGCCTGCTGTTGCTGGCCGAAACGGAATTCTGGCCGGGAATGCTTGCGGCATGCCGTGTCCGCGGCATTCCGGTCATCGGAGTCAACACCCGCATATCGGACCGTTCGTATCCTCGCTATCGTGCCAGCCGCTTCCTGTGGCGACGGTGGCTTGAACCGGTTCATCTGTTTCTTGCCCAAAGCGAACTCGATGCCGAGCGTCTGGCCGCCATTGGCGTGGAGCCCACCCGCATCCGCACCGTGGGCAATCTGAAATTCGCAGTTCCAGCCCCCGAGGTGGATGCGTCCCGGCTGCGCTCCCGTGTGGATGCGAGTATGAGACGACCGGTCCTGCTTGCCGCCAGCACGCATGCCGGGGAAGATGCGTTGCTGCTGGCGATGTGGCCGGAATGGAAACGCCTGCGCTCCGATCTGTTGCTGTTGCTCGTACCGCGCCATCCACAACGCTTTGCTGCCGTGGCCGAGATGATCCGTCGCCATGGCTTTCGTCTCTCCCTCTGGTCCGAAGAGCGAACGGATCCACGGACCGAGGTCGTACTCGTGGATGCCATGGGGGTGCTGCGCAGGCTGTACACCATCGCCGACATCGTCATCATCGGCGGCAGCATCGAGTGCATCGGCGGCCACAATCCATTGGAAGCGGCCGTCTGCGGCCGCGGTGTGATCACCGGCCCGTACATGCACAACTTTCGTTCCGTCATTCGGGAAATGCGACAAGCGGGCGCCGCCATCGTGGCCGAAAGCAGCCAGGACCTAGAGGCCGCGGTGCAGCGCTTGCTCCGCAACCCGGAAGAAATCCGGCAATTGCATGCACATGCCGCTGAGTTCATGCGTCACAAGGGTGCGGTGCTGGAGCGTGTGCACGCGGCCATTGCCCCCTTTCTGCATGCATAAGCGACTGGAACGAATGTGGTGGCAAAACGGGCGGCCCGGCGCACCGTTGCGTTGGGCCGCATCCATTTACGGACGCATCAATACCTGGAATCTGAACCGCCGCGGCAAACAGGCCGTCGCCCCTGCCATTCCGCTGATCTCCGTCGGCAACATCACCGTGGGCGGGAGCGGCAAGACACCGTTCATCATCTGGCTGTGTGCCGAGCTGCGGGCGCGGGGCATGAGACCGGCCGTGCTCTGCCGGGGGGATGGCGGCAGCTTGCGCCACCCACGCCTGGTTCATCCCGGGGATGAGGCCGCAATCGTGGGTGACGAAGCCCTGCTTCTGGCCCGTCGGTGCAGGGTTCCGGTCATCTCCGGTCATGATCGGGTTGCGGCCTGTCGTATGGCGGAATCCATGCCGGATGCCCCGGATGTCCTCCTTCTCGACGATGGTTTTCAATACAGGCAGCTGCTCCGGGCCTGTGACGTAGTGCTCGTACCCGCTGTCGGGGTGGGTAACGGCCACCTGCTCCCAGCCGGACCCCTGCGGGAACCCGTGTCCGCCCTGAAGCGTGCGGATATCATTGTGCGCACGGGATGCGGTCCTGCGGTGCCGTTCAGCGATGGCAAGGAATGGCGCTGGCAAACGCGTGTACGGGCCTTGGAGCCCGCAAGTCGCCATGCCATTTCCGACGACTCGGGGGTGGTGGCCGTCGCCGGCATCGCACGGCCGCGGCGCATGCTCGCATCCTTGAAGCGCCTCGGGCTGCGTGTGGAGACATTCATCACATTCCCCGATCATCATTGCTACAGCCCTCGTGATGTTGAACGCCTCGCCGCCATGCACCTGCCGGTGGTCACCACCGAAAAGGATGCGGTAAAACTGGAACCGCTCTGGCCGCCGGATCCCCCCCTGTGGGTGCTTGCCCTTGAAGGAATTGGCGAGGAAGGCTTGCCGGAAGCCGTCATCGGGACCATTCTTGCACATTCAACCGCATGAAGACTCATGCAGTGGGTTGAGACAACACGTTCCGCCGGAGAAAAAGATGTTGGACAAGGAACTCATGGAAATCCTGGCATGCCCCAAATGCAAGGGGAAGGTGGAATACAATGACAGCAAAGACGGCTTGATATGCCGCGCATGCAAACTGGAGTATCCCATTCGCGACGACATTCCGGTCATGTTGATCGACGAGGCCAAGACGCTGGACAATTGATATCCGCCCTGCAAGCCATACTGGCGCGTGTTTTTTTTCTGTGCATCCGGCTGCTTCCCGTGCGCCTCGCAGGCGCCCTTGGAGCAGGTCTAGGCCGCATTGGCTTCCATCTGGACAAACGTCATCGTCGCATCGCCCTGCGCAATCTGGCGCGGATCTATCCCGACCGCTCGCGCTGTTGGCGGCGGCGTATCGCGCGGGAATCGTTCGCCGAGTTGGGACGGACAGTCCTCGAACTGCCGCATGTGTTCCTGCGTTCCCGGTCCTTTTTGCGCTCGCGCGTCCATGTGGAAGGAGAGGATGTTTTGCGCTCCGCCATTGAGGAAGGCAGGGGCGTGTTCATCGCCGCCTGCCACCACAGCAATTGGGAGCTGGGGGCGCTGATGTTTTCCCTGCTCGGATACGATTCCAATTTCCTCTACCGTCCCTTGAAGCAACCCGGATTCGATGCCTATCTGAAAGAATGCCGCCAACGCTTCGGCGCCCAGTTGCATTCACGGGGGGAATCGCTGCGCTGGGTGCCGGAGTCACTGCGGCGGCGAGGATGTGTGTTGTTCATGATCGACCAGCACATCGGCAACGGCTTGCCGGTACCGTTCCTTGGGCATCTGGCCAACACGCTCACGCTGCCGGCGGCCATGGCCCTCAAATACAGGGTGCCGGTCCTGGGGGTTGTTCTGCACCGCCATGGACGCGAATTCCGCTTCCGGTTGCACTGCTGGCGTATTCAGAAACCGCCCGAGTACAACGATGACGGGCTTGACACCTATCATCTGATGCATCGGATCTGCCGGAGCTTCGCACCCGTGATCCACCAACGCCCCGAGTTGTGGCTCTGGAGTCACCAACGATGGAAGCTTCTGGAGGAGCATTACAAGGAAATCAGCGAGGTCGTCCATGGCACGCCATGAAGCCATCAGCAAGGCGCGGTGGCTTGCATCCCAGAAGAAGCTTGCCGAATTCTGGCACGGCGAGGATGTTCTGCAGCAGGAACTTGCACGGATCCAGCGTTACTACGGTCCCGCGCTGGAAAAATACGCCGCTTCCCTGCCGCAGAACGCCCGCATTCTCGATCTGGGCTGTGGTCCGATCTGCGCCGCCCGCTTCATCAACAAGGGCGAGAAGGTCTATCTCGACCCGATGCTCGACGACTACCGTCGTGCCTATCCGGGGAAGCTCCCCAAGGGCAAGCATGTGGTGGCCGCCTACGAGAACATCCCCGAGGCCGACGCCTCCTTCGATCTCATCCTGTGCATCCATGGTCTCGATCATGCCATGAACCCCGAACTGGCCCTGAATGAGATCGACCGCCTGTTGAAACCGCATGGAATTTTTCTATTGGGCATCGTAGTATTCCCGGGTCTGATGGCCCGACTCTTGCGAATCTTTGAATCTCTCATTCCCGTCTTCCGTGATCCCTCCCGCCCCTATGCGTACACCTTGAGCGGTATCCGCAGGACCCTTTCCCGCCACTTCACGATCACGGAAGAAAAAGAGCTGCCGGCGGTCAGGGCCTCGGAGGCGCGCATGGGGTGCAGGGAGTATCTGCTGGTATGCCGCAAGGAAGAACAGCGGTCATCTGCTTGACGGACAACCTCGCAGCCGGCCCGTGCACCCATCTGCTGTTGCAGCCTCCCAACTGGCTGGGCGATGTCATCATGGCCCAGCCGGCCATGCGGGCGTTCATTGCCGGTCTGCGCCCCCGGAGGGTCTCCGTTTGGGGAAGGCCATGGCTGGCCGATGTGCTGCCCTTCCTCGATCTCCAGCAGGCGCAATATTCTGCCTCCCTCCCGCAGGCGGACGCGGCCGTCCTATTTCCCAACAGCTTTCGGTCCGCATGGATGGCTCTGCGTTCACATACCCCACGCCGCATCGGATTTCGTGGTCAGTGGCGCCGGCTTTTGCTCAGCGACGCGCCGGCTCCCCGCATCGATCCGAAGACCCAGCATCACCGGGATTATTATCTCGATCTTGCCGAACCGATGCACCTGCCGGTGCAGTGCAGGCCCTGTCGCCTGTGTGTGCTGCGGTCGGCACTGCAGGCCGGT
>CAZHOU010000138.1:0-4593 GCA_964534165.1 uncultured Zetaproteobacteria bacterium | reverse complement strand
GAGCGGCGTTTGTTTTTGCGACCCGCCAAATGCGGGGATTGAATCCCGACGGCGCTTGCAGGAAGAGGCCGCCGATAGCATCCTTGGCGCCCCATGACTCGCACACTCCATTCCGAACTGAAACTCCGCCACAACCTCTCGTTCACCGATCTGTACAGTCGCGCCGGGCTTGAACGCCTGGATGCACAATTCTTGTCGGAACTCGCCGCCGCCGATTGCAGTCTGCATGCGAGACTAAAGACGGCGAGAGAGGACCCCGACGCTCTGGGGCCGAAGGAGCGTTCGGCCCTGCTCCTGGATCTGGCGCCCCATGTCGAGGCGTTCATCGCATCGCTGTTCGGCATCGAAAAGGAAGTGGAGGCGATGACGGCCCAGTTGCGCGCCGGTGAAACGATCGCCGTCTGCAAGCGCCGCTTTGTGCAACGGGCGGCAAAAACCGCTCGCGCACTGGATGCGGAGGGCGAGACGCTCTCCGCCTCCATGACCGCCCTGTGCGACGGCTCGCTCGATGAACAGCGATACGCGGAGTATGTGCTCAAATGGCTGCAGGATCCGCTGCAATACGAAAAGCAGTTGGATCTTGCGGCGCGCTATGCGGCCTGGGCCGTGCGCACTCCCTCCGGCCGCGCCCGTCATGCCGACGGTCTGCTGTTCAAGCTGCCGCACGATCTCAATTTCCAGCGTCTGGTGCCGATCGTCACGGAAGAGCGGCACGGCATCGCTCGCATGCGCCTGCCGCAGGAGGACCTGCGGCCCCGATTCGGCTTCAAACTGACCGATCCGGGCTGCGATGAACCCTATGCCGTCGATCAGGCGCATTATTGCATCTGGTGTCACAAGCAGGACCGCGATTCCTGCTCCAAGGGCCTGAAGGAGCGCCGCTCCGGTGCCTTCCGTAAGAGCCCTCTCGGCGTCACCCTGACCGGCTGTCCCCTGGAGGAAAAGATCTCGGAGATGAATCTGCTGATGTCCGAGGGCCGCGCCCTGGGGGCCCTGGCGGCGGTGGTCGTGGACAATCCGATGGTCGCCGGCACCGGCCATCGCATCTGCAACGACTGCATGAAATCGTGTATCTACCAGCGCCAGGATCCGGTCAACATTCCCCAGATCGAGACGCGCACGCTCAAGGAAGTGCTTGATCTCCCCTGGGGCTTCGAAATCTACAGCCTGCTTACGCGCTGGAATCCGCTCAATCTTGAACGACCGCTCCCGCGCAAGGACAGCGGCCGCACGGTTCTGGTGGTCGGATTGGGGCCCTCGGGCTACACCCTGGCCCACCATCTGATGAACGACGGCCACCGGGTCGTGGCCGTGGACGGCCTGAAGATCGAACCCCTGCCGCCGGAACTCTGCGGCGTCGACCGCGACGGAGGGCGCGTTCCATTCCAGCCCATCCGCGACGTTCGCAGCCTGCGCAAGGATTTGGATGAACGCATCATGGCCGGATTCGGCGGCGTGGCCGAGTACGGAATCACCGTGCGCTGGGACAAGAATTTTCTGAAAATCATTCGCTTGCTGCTCGAACGCCGGCAGCGTTTTACGATGTTCGGTGGCGTGCGTTTCGGCGGCACGCTCACGATCGAGCAAGCGTTCGCCATGGGCTTCGATCATATCGCCTTGTGCATGGGTGCCGGCAAGCCCACCTTCCTTTCCATTCCCAACGGCATGGCACGCGGCGTGCGCAAGGCCTCGGATTTTCTGATGGCCCTGCAACTCACCGGCGCCGCCAAAACCACTTCCGTGGCCAATCTGCAGATCCGCCTGCCGGTGGTCGTCATCGGAGGGGGGCTCACGGCCGTGGATACGGCCACCGAGGCCCTGGCCTACTACCCCGTCCAGGTGGAGAAGTTCCTCCATCGCTACGAGATCCTGACGGCCGAGCGCGGCGAGGAGGCTGTGCGCGCCGATTTCAGCGTCGAGGAATCTCTGATCGCCGACGAGTTTCTTTCCCACGCCCGCGCCATCCGGGCCGAGCGCGAACGCGCCGCCGCGGAAGGACGGGAGCCGGACATTCTGTCCCTGCTGCATGAGTGGGGAGGGGTCACCATCGCCTACCGTCGGCGTATGATCGATTCTCCCAGCTACACCCTCAACCACGAGGAACTCACGCATGCGCTGTCGGAAGGCATCCATTTCGCCGAGCTTCTGTCGCCGATCGCCGTGGAGACGGATGCCTACGGCCATTGCCGCCGCCTCGTTCTGTCCAAGCGTGAGATGAATCCGGAAGGCCATATCGTGGATTCCGGCGATGTCGTGCATCTGCCGGCCCGCGCCATCCTGATCGCCGCCGGCACGCATCCGAACACGGTCCTGGCCGAGGAGGATCCCCGCCATCTGCATGTGGACGGCCACTTCTTCCAGGCCGTGGATCCGGAGGGTCGGCCCGTGCGACCCGAACGCCTCCCCAAGCCCGCGGAGGTGCAGGTGCTGACGAGCATGCGTCCGGACGGCCGCGCCATGAGTTTCTTCGGCGACCTGCATCCCTCCTTCGCCGGTAATGTCGTACGCGCCATGGCCAGCGCCAAACAGGGGCACAAGGTGGTCAGCCACATCCTGGCCCGCTGCCGGCATGAGCCCATGGATGCCGGCACCCTGATTGCACGCCTAAACGACGGCCTTCGTCCCCGGGTGCATGCGGTCCGGAGACTGACGCCGAAGATCGTGGAGGTGGTGGTACGCGCGCCGCTCGCGGCGGCGGCCTTCCACCCCGGCCAATTTTACCGCCTGCAAAACCTGGAAACACTGGCCGCGAGCACCGACGAGACGAGGCTCACCATGGAAGGCCTGGCCCTGACCGGTGCCTCCGTCGATCGCAAACTTGGGCACATTTCGCTGATCGTGCTGGAGATGGGCGGCTCCTCCGATCTGTGCGCGCTCCTCAAGCCCGGAGAGCCGGTCGTGCTGATGGGACCGACCGGAAGCCCCACCGAAATCCGCGGCGGCGAGACGGTGTTGCTCGTCGGCGGCGGTCTTGGCAACGCCGTGTTGTTCTCCATCGGCCAAGCCTTCCGTGAGGCCGGATCGCGTGTTCTCTATTTCGCCGGCTACAAGCAGATCGGTGACCGATTCAAGGTGGAGGAGATCGAGACCTCGGCCGATGCCATCGTCTGGTGCTCGGACGAGGCACCGGGTTTCGAACCGGGGAGACCGCAGGACCGGGCCTTTGTCGGCAACATCGTCGAGGCCATGCGTGCCTATGCCGAGGGCGATCTGGGGGAAACACCCATTTCCCTCGGGGATGTCGACCGCCTGATCGCCATCGGTTCGGCGCCGATGATGGCCGCCGTGGCGAAGGCGCGCCACGACGCCCTGAAGGGCGTTCTCAGGGAGGATCACATCGCCATCGGTTCCATCAATTCCCCTATGCAGTGCATGATGAAGGGCATCTGCGCCCAGTGCCTGCAATTGCACCGCGATCCGGAGACGGAGGAGGAGACCATGGTCTTTTCCTGCGCCGACCAGGACCAGCAGCTCGACTGGGTCGATTTTTCGGTGCTGATCGAACGCCTGCGGCAGCAGTCGGTGCAGGAGAAGCTGACGGCGCAATGGCTCGACCGCTGCCTGACCCGGATGGGTGTTCGCCCGGGATCCTGACCCGACATTCAAGGGGGGGTGGGTATTCCCCTGAAGGCGCATATTTTCCGTATTGGCCGCAAACCGGATGATCATCAGCCTACCGTTGGAGGGAGGCGATCAAACGATCGGAGGTTTCGCGATGCGCAAGATATGGATCGCAGGTCTACTCCTGGCCTTGAGTGCCTGCGCCACGGAGCGGCAGGAACGGGCGGCGACCACGGGGGCCATCATCGGCGCCACGGCCGGGGCCGTTATTGGATCCCAGAATCACAGCACGGCGGCCGGTGCCGCAATCGGCGCGGCCGTGGGCGCGGCCGTCGGTGCAGCGTCTGCCGCCCCTGCAAGCGAGCCGGTGACCATGCAAGCCGGCCGCCGCATCCATCGCCGCTGGCACAGGCATCCCCGCTATGCATACGAAGAACGCGAACATGCCGGCGATCCCGAACGCGATGAGGATGACTGGGATTGATCCGGACTGCCAAGGAACACGGATGGATGGCAAAGCTCGGTCATCTGTGATCGGTGATTGGGGAGTCAACCACGTATCCGATCAGCTTGCCCATGACCCATCACGAATCACCAATCGCTGCTTTTACTCCTTTCCCGTCTCTCCTGCCGATGCTTTTTGCTCGCAATCCATGTAGCATGGCCCGATCCTGAAGACGGTACCGCCTCATGCGGACCGAAGCGGAAGGGCATACGTGGCAAAGGATAAGAAACCCGTCACGGCGGCGACGCTGTTGCGCGCCAAGCAGCGTGGCGAAAAGAGCGTTTGGCTGACGGCCTACGACGCCGCCTCGGCCGCCCTGGCCGATGCGGCCGGGGTGGACGTGATCCTGGTCGGCGATTCCGTGGGCAATGTCTGCCTGGGCCTCGACACCACCCTCCCCGTCCCCCTGGCCACCATGCTTCATCACCCGGCCGCCGTCGTCCACGGGCGCACCCATGGCCGGGCACTTTGCCACCTCCCCTTCGGACCACGCCGAGCTACCGAGCCGCAGGCAACGCACACCGCGG
>CAZHOU010000137.1:0-4605 GCA_964534165.1 uncultured Zetaproteobacteria bacterium | reverse complement strand
AGTTCCTCGTTCTTTCAAATCCCGGCGCATGGTCATCATGAAAAATCCGGGCTAGGAACCCCCTGATGTGCGGTTTTGTGGCGCTGTACGGGTCCGGCCGTGAGGGCGAATTGGAGCGAATGGCCGCAGCCGTACAAAACAGGGGGCCGGACGATCGCGGCCGTTTCGACGACGGCGCCTTCGCCGCCATTCATCACCGTCTTTCAATCATCGGCCCCGATACGCGCGGGCGGCAACCGATGACCGTGGACGGGATCACCGTCGTATTCAACGGTTGCATCTACAACTATCGTCAGTTGAGGCAGGGCTTGGAGAAGGATGGCGTCGTATTCGCCTCGGATACCGATACCGAGGTGTTGCCGCATCTCTACAAACGCCATGGCATGGATATGTTTCCGCTCCTGCAAGGCATGTTTGCCGTGGTTCTGTGGGATGCACGCAAAAGGCTACTTCTCACCGCCCGCGATCCCTTCGGGGAAAAGCCTCTTTTCGTATGCGAACAGAACGGGCGCATTGGGCTTGCCTCATCGCTTTCGGCCTTTGAACGGGGGGAATGGGAACTGACTCCAGATGTCGAGGCCGTGCGCGCGGTGATCTGTCGCATGCGGGTGGAGGCACCGGCGACGATGTACCGGGAGGTGAGACAGCTTCCGGCCGGATGCATGGCCTGGGCGTCGCCCGGTGGATCGCTGTCCTTGAAGCGGTATTTCTTCCTGCCCGAACCCGAACCCCTGCACCTGAATCGAGAGGAAGCGGAGGATCGAGTGGCGGCCATGCTCGATCGCACCTTTCTTGCGCGCACGCTGTCGGATCGGCCGATGGGCGTGTTTCTATCCGGTGGCGTGGATTCCTCCCTGATTGCCGAATCCCTGGCGCGGCAACTGCCGCAGAAACTGCACACTTTTTCGGTTCGCTTTGCCGACGGCGCAAGGGGCTACGACGAAAGCCCCTATGCCGCAGCCGTGGCCGCGCACATCGGCAGCGAACACACGGTCCTGGAAGTGTGCGCGGAAGCCCGTGAGGCGCTGCAGTCCCTGGCTGCGGCCTTCGACCAGCCGGTGGCCAATGCCACGGCCTTGCCCACCTATCTGATCGCGCGCGCGGCCAAGCCGCATGTGGATGTGGCCCTCTCCGGCGTGGGTGGCGATGAGTTCTTTGGCGGTTATCCCCGCTATCTCGGGATGGCCTGGCACGCCCGATTGCGGCGCTTTCCAGGTCGCAGGCTGCTTTTGACGATGTTGCGTTGCATGCCGGAGGGCCGGGGTGCACGCAATCTGCGCGGCCGCCTGCGGCGGTTGCTCGCCGGTCTCGATCTGCCGCCACATCGGGCCTACGTGCAGTGGATCTCTTCGGCCACGGAACCCTGGAGTGAGATGTTCACCTGCGAACGTCCACAAATGCAGCCCCAATCCTGGCCTTCGGCAGCGGAGGAATTCGGCGGCCTGGAGTCCCTGATCGCCCGTTACGGCGTCGTGGATGGCGCCATGGCCTATGATGTGCTCACCTATCTGGCCGATGATCTGCTGGCCATGGGGGATCGAATGAGCATGGCGCATGCACTCGAATTGCGCAGCCCCTTTTTGGACACCGGCCTGCTGGAACTGGCGATGGCGCTGGAGACGCGTTGGAAGGTGGCCGGTCCTCCCTGGCGCGAAGGGCTCAAGATGCTTTTGAAGAACATCGCCCGCAGGCGCCTGCCGCGGCAGGTCGTGGATCGGCCCAAGCAGGGATTCACGGCCCCGGTGAAGCAATGGCTGCGCGGCCCCCTGGATGGAGAGGTCTCGCGCATGTGCCGGATCGATCCGCTCGGCGGCCTGCTGCGACGCGACTATGTGCGCCTGTTGCGGCGCCAGCATGCCTCCGGTCGCGATCGCTCGGATGCCCTATGGGCCATCCTGCTGCTAGATGAGTGGATGCGCCAGAAAGGTTGGTCGTTCGAATGAAGATTCTGGTGGTGGCCGATGTATCGGCCGAGAAGGTGATCGGCGGCGCGGAGCGCATGCTCGTCTGCCATCTCGATGCCCTGAGGCGGGCGGGATACGAAGTGGCGGTCCTGTCCCGCCAGCCACGACCGGATGCGGCCATGGTCATCGAACTTGCCGGCGGTGTACCGGAATACCGTTTGCCCTATTCGGGAGACCGCGGCCTGTTCGGGTTGCGGGAGTTGCTCCGCGGTGCCCGGGCATGGTGGTCCGGACACGTGGACGCATTCGACGTGGTCATCGCCGAACAACCTTTCGTCATGTGGGCCTTGCGACACGCCGGTTGCAGGCTGCCGCGTCTGCAGGTCTGCCACTCCCTGGCCTTTGAGGAATACGCCACCCGCCATGGTCTGGATTGGAATTTGCAGCACCGCTTTGTAACGGCCGCCATGCGGCGCCTGGAGACGGGCGTGTACACTTCGGCCGAGCGATTGTTGGTCTTAAGCGAGCACATGCGCCGGCGCCTACTTGCCTGTTTTCAACTGCATCCCGAGCGGATCGCCGTCGTTCCCGCCGGTGTGGAGCCTCCTTCCTTGCTACCGGATGCAGAGATTCAGCGGCTGCGCCGTAGCCTGGGATGGAGCGGGCCGGTTGTGGTGACGCTGCGAAACCTGGTGCCGCGAACCGGGGTGGACATGCTGGTGCAGGCGGCGGCGATCCTGCGTCATGATTGTCCGGATGTGCGTTGGTGCGTCATGGGAGCGGGCCCCCTGCTTGAGCCCCTGCGTTGGCTGGCGGCACAACTGCACGTGGAGGAGATCGTCGAGTTCACGGGCTACCTGCCGGAAGAAGAGGTGCACCTACGCATGCAGGCTGCCGACGCCTTCATGCTGCCCACGCGCTCGCTGGAAGGCTTTGGTCTGGTCACGATCGAGGCGGGCGCTAACGGCCTGCCGGTGGTGGCCACGCCGGTAGGGGCCAATGCCGAGGTCGTGCCACGTCTGCCGTACAACCGCCTGGCGGAAGTCATCTCACCCGAAGCCCTGGCGATGGCCTGCCGGGAACTGCTTGTGGAAGCAAAGCCCCAAAAGCGCAAGGAGATACGGAATGCTCTACGCCGGGCCGTGAGCGAGAATTTCAGCAAGCGCGCCCATGACAACGGCTTCTTGTTGCAATTGCAGGCGCTGGCGGCCTGATGCGGATCCTGCACCTGATCACCCGCTTGGACCGTGGCGGTTCGGCCGTCAACACCCTTCTTTCCGCCATGGAGCAGGCCAAGGCCGGCCATGCCGTGACATTGGCCTACGGCCCCAGCCTGGAATCCAGGATGAGTGAGCGCGAGCGGAAATGCGTGCAGGATGATCTGGACGGCTTCCACCGCCATGGGGGCGTTTCGGTCTGTCTGCCGGCATTGGCCCGTCGCATTGGAATCGGGGACTGGAACGCCTTGCGGCAGATCCGCGACCTGGTTGCACGCGGTTTCGATATTGTGCATACCCACACCTCCAAGGCGGGCGTGCTGGGAAGGCTGGCAGCGGAAGGAAAAGCAAAACTTGTGCACACGCCGCACGGGCATATCTTTCACGGCTATTTCGATCCGCTGCGAACGCGGGCGTTTATCCTCATCGAGCGCAAACTGGCCCGGAGAACGGATGCATTGATCGCCCTGACACAGGCGGAACGCGACGAACACCTGGCGCTCGGAATCGGGCGGCCCGAGCAATGGCACGTGGTTCCGAGTGGCGTGGACGTGGACGGGATCCGCAGGCGTGTGGCATCCTGGCGCAAAGCCCACGGCGGACGCCGCCGCTGGGATGCGGTCAGCGTCGGTCGCCTGGTGCCGATCAAGGGCATGGATCGCCTGCTCAGGGCATGGGAGAAGGTCTGTCTCCGCCGTCCACAGTCCAAGCTGGCCATCGTTGGCGACGGACCGGAGAAGGAGCGGCTCATGCGGATATGCCGGCAGGCGGGCCTTGAACAAAACGTCCATTTTACCGGTTGGTGCGATCCGGTTCCCTATCTGGCCGAAGCCCGTTGTTTTGCTCTTTTGTCCTACAATGAAGGCATGGGGCGCGCCGTCGTGGAGGCCTTTGCCGCCGGTTTGCCCTGTGTCGTGGCCGATGTCTGCGGACTGGCCGAGCTCGTGGATTCCAGCGTGGGCATGCGCGTTCCGGCCGACGATGCCGGGGTTGTGGCCAAGGCCCTGCTTGCCTGCCGCGATCGGGATGTAGCCGCCGCTACCGCGAAGAAGGCTTCAAGCTATTCCGTGGCCCGAATGGCGGAAAGGCTGGAAGAAATCTACGGGGGGCTTGTCGCGCATGCCGGGTAAACACCTGATGTTGGCCTGCCTGGCGCTTTCCATGCCGTGGCAGGCCGCCATCGCCGACGTGGGGTCGGCGAAGCCGCTGCGCGTGCTGTTGGACGTGCGGACCACGCATTCGGACGGCACTTATACCATGGAGGAACTGACGACCATGGCCATGAGGCGCGGCATCAAGGCGGTGGCCTTCTGCGAGCACGACCGTTTCAGCATCCGCTTCGGGCTGGAACCGTTTCCGCGTCTGCTCGGCTACGAGATTCAACATCCGTCGTTGTATGTAACCGGTCTGGGGTCGTTCTTTTCGGATCTGGAGCGCATCCGGCGGCGGCATCTTCCCCGGCTGCCGGCCTTCTTCGACGACGG
>CAZHOU010000136.1:0-4683 GCA_964534165.1 uncultured Zetaproteobacteria bacterium | reverse complement strand
CAGCAGCGAGGGCGGCGGAGGGGGGCGGGAGGGGGGGGGGGGCGCGGCGCCACGAAGGGGCGGGGGGATAGGCGCAGGGGCTGGCGGTGAGCGCGGGCGAGATGGTGTGGAGGAGGCCGCCGCACAGGGCGCCGGCCGTGGCACCAAGGAACAGGGACGGGCCCAGAAGGCCACCCGGAAAACCCGAGGCAAAACTGATCACCGTGGCCACAAGCTTGCCGAGCAACACGATGGCCAGAAAGGCGCTGAGCGGAAGCACGGTGCCGAGCAGGCGGGGATCGACATGATCCAGAAGAATGGTTTCCACCGTGCCGTAACCGATGGACATAATCTGGGGAACGGCAAGGCCCATCAGGCCCAGCAACAGCCCTGCGGCCGCGGGACGGAAGCGGCGATCGGGTATGAAGCGGGCAAAGGCGGCACGGGTGGGGGCCATGGCCTTGATCAGGAGGGTGGCGATCAGGCCGCAGAAGACACCGATGGCGATGTAGGCCGCGATCTCCCAGGTGCTGATCAAATGGTACTCGGGAATCAGAAAGGCGGGGAAATTGCCGACTTCGGCACGGGTGATGACCGTGGCCACGACCGAGGAGATGACAATGGGGCTGAAGGTGGCCATCGTGTAGTCCGCGAGGATCACCTCCAGCGCGAACAGCACGCCCCCGATCGGGGTGTTGAAGGAAGCGGCGATGCCGGCCGCCACCCCACAACCGATGAGCACGCGCATCTGTTGTTCATTGAGGCCCAACCGATGCCCGATTTCCGAGCCGATGACGGCGCCCACGGCCACGGTGGGGCCTTCGCGACCGAGGCTGATGCCGCTGCCAAGGCTAAGCGGCATGCCCGCCGTTTCCGTGACCATCTGCTTCGGGTTGATGCGGGCATTGTGCTCCACGAGATCCTCGATCACGCCCGCCACACCGCGTAATTCGCCGTGCGGCAACAAGCGGGCCAGCAACCAACCGACAAACAGCCCGGCACTGGTTGGCGCCAGCAGATAGATGAACCACGGCAGGGTCGCCATCGCCGCCTCCCAGGTGGAAGCGTGCGTCCACCCGCTTGCCACCCATTCGATGCTGAAGCGCAGCAATAGGGCGGCGTAGCCGGACAGGACGCCGATGCCCACTGCCAGGATGCTGAGATAGAGCATCTCCTGGTGTGTCACCAGATATTTGCTGGACAGCATCAGGGTCTTGATGCGGTGGGTCATCGGGGTGGTTGATCCTCCAAAAATACGGGTTTTTTTCGGGATCGTGATCTTAGCCTGTTTGCGGCTTGCGTGATAGGATTTTATCACGTTCGGATTCGCGTCTGCCGACGCTTGCGAGACTTGTCCGACATGCCCGTTTTGTTTACAAAGGGAGGCAAAAGATCCATGTGGAATGTCCTGGCCGGGATGGCCATGCTCATCCTCGCCGGAGTCGTCTGGCGCAGGATTTTGGGCGCCGAGCGGGCTCAGGCCATGCGCACCCGATTGGCGGCGGCCGTGTACGAGGTTTTTCTGCCGGCGCTCGTTTTTCACGTGATGTGGGAGACCACGGTGGATTTGAACCTCCTTCGCATCCCCTTCGTTGCGGCCTCATGCGTTTCCTTGTCGCTGCTTGCCGCAATGTGGATCTACGGTGACGGTAGCCGTTTCGGCGGCCGCGAGGCGGCGGGTGCGATGCTGCTCGCCTCCGGCTTCGGAAATTTCACCTATCTCGGGTTGCCGGTGCTCACCCGGACCTTCGGTCCCTGGGCACAATCCGTGGCCATTCCCTTCGATCTGTTTGCCAGTACACCGCTGTTGTTTACGGTTGGAATCCTGTTGGCCCGCCGTAATGGATCCGGTGGGAGTTACTCCCTGTCGGAGCTGACCCGGGTGCCGGCGCTGTGGGCGGCCCTGGGTGGTCTGGGCTTGAACATTCTCGCCGTGCCGATACCCGGCTGGATGCTGGAAGGGTTGCGGGTGGCCGGGGCGGCGGCGGTACCGTTGATGTTGCTGTCCGTCGGTATGGCGCTTTGCTGGCCGCGGGGATCGTCGAAGAGATTGCCGCTGCTCATACCGATGCTGTTGATCCAGCTCGGGCTGATGCCTTTGATCGCCTGGGGTGCATGCATCCTGGTGGAGATGCCGGAAAAAATACGGGTAGCGAGCGTGGTCGAAGCCGCCATGCCGTGCATGGTGCTTGGCCTGGTGCTGTGCGATCGTTTCCGGCTCGATTCCGTGCTCTATGCCCAGGCGGTGACTTCAACCACGATCTTGTCGTTGCTTACACTGCCGCTGTGGCTTCGGTGGGTGGGCTGACTCGGGGGAAAGCGGGGCGTTTTCACTTTTCCGTTTTCCCCGGGGATCATTGCGAGCAAGCAAAGCGAGCATGGCCATCTCGGAGACGGCCTCGGGGTGCGCCCTTGCAATGGCGAGGAAAGGGAGGGCATAGCAAAGACGGGCCTCCACTCCCTGTTCTCAGTCCGCATTCGCCGTATGGCTGATATGAACAATCTGGCGTACAATCGAGGCTATGAGCCATCCGTTGCTGCCGCATGGCGAGGCGCTGCGCAAGGCCGTGCGTTGGCTGGCCGAACAGGACGAAAAAACCCCGGAAGTGATCGAGGAGGCGTGTCGCCGTTTCGACCTGTCGCCCGCCGAAGAGGATTTCCTGCTGCGCCATTTCACCAGCGGCAAACAGTCGCGGGAATCATAGCTGCGAATGGCCTTCCCTGTCGGCGGCCAGAATCTTCCTCGCTTCCTCGCAGTCGACCGCGATCTGCCGCGCCAGATCCTCCGCCCCCGCAAAAACACGATCCTCCCGGATGCGGGCCACAAAGATGACCTTCAAGCGGCGTTTATACAGATCGGGCTGGTCATCGAATACATGCGTCTCAAGGATCAAAGTGCGACCCCGGAATGTGGGGCGATACCCCAGATAGGCCGCCCCATCCCAGGTCCGGCCCTCGCTTTCGGCACGAACGGCGTAGACACCCGGCGGCGGGTGCGCCAAATCGCGCACGGACAGATTGGCCGTGGGGAATCCCAGTCTGCGGCCTCGGGCCTCACCCCGACCTACATGGCCGGAGATGGAGAAGGGACGGCCGAGCAGCGCCGCCGCCAGTTTGAAATCCGCCGCCTCGATGGCCGAACGGATGCGGCTGGATGAAACCACGGCGCCGTGCAATTCAAAGGCCTCGGCCACACTGACTGTGAACCCGAGCTCTTCGCCCAGGGCCCGCAGCAATTCGGCATCGCCGTCGCGGTGATGGCCGAAGGCGAAGTCGTAGCCGGCGTGAATATGGCGAAAGCGCAGGCAGGCATGGAGCTTGCGAAGGAACCGGTCTGCAGGCCAGGTTGCCAGCTCCGGTGTAAAATGCAGGAGCAGCGTGGCATCCATACCGGCCCGTCGCAGCCCCTCCAACCGCTCGTGCAGATGGCACAGGCGCCGCGGCGTTTCCTCCGGAAACAACACGGCGCGTGGATGCGGCTCAAAGGTTACCGCCACGGCCGGTCCGCCTACATTCAGGGCATGGCCTCGGGTTTCCGCCAGGATCTGCTCGTGACCGAGATGCACGCCGTCAAAATTTCCGATGGTCACGGCGCCACCGTGCAATGCGGCATCGTTGGCGACAGCGTCCCAGGTGCGAAGGATCTTCATGCCGCAAGCCTATCCCGGAACGTGGATAGGGGCACGCCTGAATCATGGAAGCATTCGTACCGGCCATGCTTGAGGAAAAGCAAGGCATCGTTAGCATGGCTTCATGCCGTTCGAGCTTGCCGTCGTTGATCTCGACAACACGCTTTACCCCGCCGACTCCGGCGTTTTTTCATACCTGGATGCACGCATGACATCCTTCGTGGTCCGTGAGCTGCAACTGCCTGTCGAGGCGGCCACCCGTTTGCGGCGGCGATACTGGCACCGGTACGGTGCCACCCTGCGCGGTTTGATGCTCCATCACGGCATTGAAGCCGAGGCCTTCCTGCACGAGGTCCACGACGTTCCGGTCCATGAATTGCTGTCCCCCGATGCGGAACTGGACGCGGCCATCGCCCGCCTCCCGGGCAGAAAGGTAATTCACACCAATGGGACCCGCGAACATGCCGAACGCGTACTCGCCGCCCTCCGGATTCAACGCCACTTCGCCGCGATTTACGATATTCGCTTCCATACCTATCGCCCCAAGCCCTGCACACGGGCACTCACGGCCTTGCTCCGACGGGAAGGCGTCGATCCCTCACGCGCCGTGGTGGTGGACGATATGGAAGACAATCTGCGTGCGGCACGAAGCATCGGTGCCCGCACGGCCTGGATTGGCACGCACAGTCCCTCGGAGGCCTGGGATTATCGGGCCGGCACGTTCACTGCTTTGTGTCGCACCCTGTCGGGGTGATAAAGAGGGCCGCCCCTTCGAAGGCCAGCAGACGCCGCTTCCAGCCCACACCGCAGCGGAAGCCTCCGAGCCCGTTCGCGGCGATCACTCGATGGCAGGGCACAAGCAATGGCAGCGGGTTGGCGCCCAGGGCGCGGCCGACGGCGCGGGGGCCGGTGCCAAGCATTTCAGCCATCTCCCCGTAGGTGAGCGTATTTCCGGGTGGAAGGCCGAGAAGGGCTTCCCTCAGCCGGGCCTGGCAGGGGGTGGACGGGGGTGCACGCCCGCCGGGCTGGGGGGGGGGACCGGGGGCGTGGGGGGTGGAGGCGGCGCGGCTCGACG
>CAZHOU010000135.1:0-4706 GCA_964534165.1 uncultured Zetaproteobacteria bacterium | reverse complement strand
TGACCAGGGGCCGAAGCCAGAAAGTCGGTGGGGAAACCCCCAGATGCGGAGTAACGAGGGAACCAAGGGCCGGGGAGAGGCGGGCAGGGCGGGCGGCGAGGGAGCCCAGGGGCGGCGCCATCGTCAAGGCCAGCGCCAGGCTGCAGGCGGCCAGTTCGGGCGTGGCCGGCAGGCGCTCGAGGATCAGGGAAAGAACCGGCCGGTGATCGATGAGCGTACGGCCCCAATCGCCGTGGAGAAGGCCGCCAAGATAATGGATATATTGCACCGCAAGCGGCTCGTCCAGATGCAACGCATGCCGCAAGGCGGCCCGATCCGCCGGCAGGGCCATCTCACCCAACAACGCATCGACGGGATCGCCGGGGACCAGATGCAACAGCAGAAAGACCATCGTCGCCACGCCCAGCAACGTCGGCATAGCCTGCAAAAGTCGTATCAACGACAACCGGATCAACATGGGGACAGGCTATCGCGGTTTTTTTTCAAGATCACGGACGGATACTTGCCATGCCGCGCCGCGGCTTGCAGCCTCCCGCACCATGCCCGAGCGTGTCGATCCCGAAGAAATCAGGAAATTTGAGGCCCTGGCGGAGGAATGGTGGGATCCCACCGGCCGCTTCCATCCCCTGCACCGCATCCAACCGCTGCGCATCGAGTACATCGCCGGAAGAATGGATCTGCAGGGACGAGCCATTCTGGATGTGGGTTGTGGCGGCGGCCTGCTGGCCGAGGCGCTGGCCTTGCGCGGCGCCCGTGTGACCGGAATCGACCGCTCGCCGAAAGCACTTGCCGTGGCGCGCATGCATGCCCAAAAAAGCGGCGTCGAGGTGAGCTACCACGAGAGCGATGCCCAAACCTGGGCCGAAAGGCATTCCGCTTCCTACGATGCGGTGACCTGCATGGAAGTGCTCGAACACGTGCCCGATGTCGAGGGCACCATCCGTGCCTGCGCCGAAATGCTGAAGCCGGGCGGGATACTGTTCTTCGCCACCCTAAACCGCACGCCCGAGGCCTGGCTCAAGGCCGTCATTGGAGCTGAATACATTCTCGGCTGGCTCCCCAAGGGCACGCACCGCTATTCGAAATTCATCCGGCCCTCCGAACTTCATGCTGCCTGCCGGGCAGCCGGCCTTGAGGTGTGCGAACTGCGGGGGATGAGCTATCGTTTTTTGACGAATCGCTTCGAGCTGTCGGACGATCTGGCCGTCAACTACCTCGGAATGGCGCGCAAGCCGGCCTGAATCCATCCTTTCTCGATGCTTTCCAATCCCGCCCCCCGGCTTCTTGTGTTGGCGGCGGCCCTTTTGTTCCGCACCGCAGCAGGCGCCGCAACGGTGGACATCACGGCCGACAGGATCGTCCGCGATGCCAGGGGTGTCGCCACCGCGACTGGAAAGGTGCGGGTCAAACGCGGGAGTGAGGTGCTGGAGGCCGCAAAGGTTCGCTACGATGCCCCTGCGCATCGATTGACCGCAAAAGGGGCCGTCCACATTCACTCGCCCAGGGCCGAAATTACCGCCACCGCCGCCGAGATGGACACGGAGAGCAAGCGCGGTGTCATGCATCACGCCACAGTGACCCTGCCCGACGGGGAGCGCCTGTCCGCCAGTCAATTGCAACGGCTTGATTCCACGACCTACAGGGCCATGGAACCGCGATTCACCACCTGCCCCGTGGATGACGAGGCATGGCATATCTGTGCCAGTGAGGCCACCCTGGATCAGAAAGAGGGGGTTTTTACAGCCTGGAATGCCCGATTTGAACTGGAAGGCATTCCGGTTTTGTACACGCCCTACTGGCGCCAGACCACACGTCGCGCCTCCGGGTTTTTGATCCCCTTCGTCGCATCGGGCAAGCGGCGTGGGACGGAACTGGCCTTGCCCTATTACCTGGCGCCGGCGCCCGATTGGGATCTCACACTCACACCCCACTGGATGAGTGCCCGCGGCTTCAGGCCGGAGATCGAGTTCCGTCACGCCTCCTCCCTCGGCAGGGAAAGGATTCAATTCGAAGGTTTGTTTGACAAGGTGCTGGGCCGGACCCGGGGTAGGGCGCGTATGCGCTCGTCCTGGAGTCTGCCCTACGGCATGCATCTGGGCATCGACGCGGATCATGTCAGCGAAAAGGACTATCTGGCGGATTTCTCCAGCGACGCTCAGGAGGCCGCCACCCGTTTTTTGCAGAGTCGTGCCGATCTTACGCAACAGAACGATTATGGAAGCTGGCACTTCTGGAGCCTTTATCAGCGCGATCTCACCACAACCAACAATGACCGCACGATCCAGACACTGCCGGGATTTGAGAGCTCTCTGGCCCTGCCCTTGCTCGGTTCCATGGCCATTCTGCATGTGGATCAGAACGTCACCCGCTTCGATCGCCGCCTGGGTATGGACGGATGGCGCTGGATTTTGCATCCGTACTTGCAGCTCCCATGGCAATTGCCGGGCGGGGGGCTGACCGTCACGGTCACGGGCGGCCTGCACCATGGACGTTACTGGCTTGCCCAGACCGCGGGCGTACGGCGCCCGAAGAGCACGAGCGGGGAGTTCTCCATCGAGTCGCGCGCCGTTTTCGAGCGCATCAGCTTTTCCGGACTGTGGCGCCACACCATCGAACCGGTCCTGCGCTACGATCTGGTCAATGTCAGCGACCAGACCAGTCTGCCCAACTTCGATTCAGCCTTCGGACGCCTGACCCTGAGCAATCTGCTCACCAACAATCGCTTCTCCGGGCTGGATCGGGTGGAAAGCGTCAATCGCATCAGCTTGCTCTTGACCAGTCGCGTGCAGCACAAGCGGGAGAGCGGGATGGCCGCGCGAACCCTTTTCAGTTTCAGTGTCGGCGCCGCCTACAACATCCGCAAGCGCAGCAGCGATCACAAACTGCAAACCGAGCCGTTGCGTCCCTTCTCCAATCTGCTTGGTGAGATGAGCTTCTCGCCGCTTCCATCCCTGCGCCTGGCAGCGAATACCGAATACGATCCCGGCGGCCGTTTCCTTGACACCGCCGGCGCCTCTTTGGACTGGACACCCGCATCGGGGCATGAGTTCCACGCCTCCTATGCTTACACCGACGCCCGTTTCGGCCCAAGGGCCCAGAATCTGAACCTGGCGGGAAAATTGCGGGTGGGACCGCGCTGGCGCATGTTGGGGAGCTGGAATTATGACATGTTGCTCAAATTCAGCCAGCAGACGAGCCTGGGGGTGGAATACCGACACCCCTGCTGGAATCTGAGCCTCACGGCCTACCGCATCAACCGCCCCTCGGGAACTTCCACCGCTTCCAATTTCGGGGCAAAAATCTTGCTTGGTTTTCAGGGGCTGGGTAGCTTTGGGCAATGCACCGGTCACTGACATCCAGTATTTGACGAGAGTGCCATCGCACCAAAGCCGAAAAGTGGTCGGAACCTTTGCACCCTGACCTCATCCGTCACCACGGCGTCAGCAGAATACGGTCGTATGTGCCTTGGCACAGCTTTTCCATCATCCCCGCTGCGCGTGGAAGCGGCTTGGAGATCGGCCGTCGATTCGGAGCGTGCCGCATGAGATCCGGGATGCACGAAGGCGAATGCACGGTGGACGGAGGAATGAAGATGTTGAATGAGTTCAAATGCCTGCGGATTGCGTGCATTCTCGGTGCCCTGATGCTCTTGGGGCCGCAGAAGGGTGGAGCCGAGGTCATCGACAGCATCGCCGCCGTGGTCAACAACGAGGCCGTCACGTGTTTCCAGATCAAACAGGATGCCGAAGGACTGCTCAAACAGTTCAAGCGGGCCGGCATGAAGCACCTCCCTGACAGGAGGAAATTGCTGGCGAGGGTTCTGGATGCAAGCATCCAAAAGGTTCTGCAATTGCAGGAGGCCAAAAGGAAGGGGATCAAGGTGACCGATGCGGAGATTGACAAGGCCATCGCCGACGTCGAGGAAAAGAACGGCATCCCGGCAGGGCAATTGCTCGACCTCCTCAAGGAGCGGGGTATCGACCCGGAACGTTACAAGAAAAATCTCCGTGAACGCTTGATCATCAGCAAACTGATCAACACGGAGGTCAGGGATCGCCTCCAGGTCAGTGAAGAGGCCATGCACGAGTATTACCGCAAATACCTGGCGAATCCACGCCCCCTCAAGGCCGTCGAATTGGCTGAAATCCTCGTCGCCCTTCCAGCTGAGCCCTCCCCGCAGGAGGTGGATGCGGCCCGAAGGAAAATCGAATCGCTGCGACGGCGGATTCAGGAGGGCGAGAAATTCAGCCGGCTGGCCACCCTGAATTCGGACGCTCCGGACGCAGAGCAGGGTGGCCGAATGGGTTGGTTCCTCCCGGGGTCGTTGCCGCCGAGGTTTTCACAGATTTTCGATCTCAAGAAGGGGGAGGTCAGCCGCCCCATTCGATCACCGGCGGGGTTCTACCTTTTCAAGGTGGTCGACGTGCAGTGGAAACAGCCTAAAAAACGCGCAGCGGCCTACGACGAGGTTCATGCCCGCCATATTCTCCTCAAACTTTCCGCCTCGATGAGCGAGAAAGAAAAGGCCAGGATCCGACAGGAAGCCGAGCAGATCGCCAAGGAGTTGAAAGGCAAATCCGACGAGGAGTTCGCCACCCGGGCGCGCGAGATTTCCCAGGGACCGAGTGCGTCCAAGCTGTCTCTTATACACATTCTCCGAGCCCACGAGACCCTGAGCATCTCGTATGCCGCCTTCTGCTGAAAAA
>CAZHOU010000134.1:0-4712 GCA_964534165.1 uncultured Zetaproteobacteria bacterium | reverse complement strand
AGGCGTGCGTAGTCCGGAACGGGGGAGCACCCGGTGCCGTAGCGATGGAGACCCAGACGCAGGGCCGCACCGACCTAGTAGAGCTGTTAGGCGGATTGGCAACGAGGGCACACCACACGCATGGGGAAATCATGGCCTGTGTGCTTCAATTTGTCATCGTCCGCTTTCTTGTTGCAATGGCACCGGCCCCACTGCAAGATCATGTGTATGCCGCGGAAGGTCATTAAACGCTACATGCCGGATCATGAGACGATACGGCGGCACAAAAGCCTGCGTTTCCTCGGCGATGTGCTGCATCAGCCCGCCCTGTGGCATCTGAACCGGCATGCGGTGGCCGGCGCCTTTTTCATCGGCTTGATGGTGGCTTTCGTTCCGGTTCCATTCCAGATGTTGCTTGCGGCTGTCCTGGCCATTCTGCTGCGGGTCAATATCCCCATCGCCGTGGCGCTGGTGTGGATCACCAATCCCTTCACCATGCCACCGCTTTTCTACTTCGCCTACAGAGTCGGACGCTGGGCGCTGGCGGCACCACCGCACGATTTCCACTTTGAGTTCAGTTGGCACTGGCTGTTGCACGGTCTCAACCATGTATGGCAGCCGTTCCTCCTGGGTTGCTTCATTCTCGGCCTGCTTTCGGGCGTGTGCGGTTATTTCTTCGTGCAGTTGGCATGGCGTCTCTATGTCAACTACAAATGGCGGCGCCGGCATGGCTAGCCCGGAGGATCCCGCCTGGGAACCCATTCGGGCGGCGATCCAGGCCGCCACGGGCGAGGAATTCGAGATCGAATCCTGCACGCCGGTTGGTGGGGGTTGCATCAATGCCGGCTACCGTCTGCAAGGGAGCGGTCGGGCCTATTTCGTCAAATTGAACCGGGCCGGGAAGGGCGGGATGTTCGAGGCCGAGTACGAGGGCCTGGCGGAGATCGCCGCCACCCGCAGCGTGCGCGTGCCCGAGCCCGTTTGCTGGGGCGAGGACGGGAGGAATGCGTGGCTGGTGACGGAGTTCATCGCCTTCTCCGGTCGCGATGCGGCGGAGAGGCTGGGTCTTAAGCTTGCCGCCATGCATCGGCATACGGCGGCGGCGTACGGCTGGCACCGGGACAACACGATCGGCGCCACACCGCAGCCGAATGCCTGGATGGAGGACTGGACCGCATTCTTCCGCGAGCGGCGCCTGCGTTTCCAGTTGCAATTGGCGGCCTCTCACGGGTATACAGGTTCCTTGCAATGCAAGGGCGAGCGATTGCTTGCGGAGATGGGGGCTTTCTTTGTCAGCCACGCTCCGCAGCCGTCCCTGCTGCACGGCGATCTGTGGTCCGGAAACTGGGCCACCGATGCAGGAGGGGAACCGGTGATCTTCGATCCCGCCGTCTACTACGGTGATCGCGAGGCCGATATCGCCATGACCGAACTCTTCGGGGGTTTCGGCCCCTGTTTTTACGCCGCCTATCGGGAGGCCTGGCCGCTCGATTCCGGTTATCGCGTACGCCGCGAGCTGTACAATCTCTATCACATTCTGAATCACGCCAATCTGTTCGGCGGCGGTTATGCGGCCCAGGCCGAGGCGATGATGGATCGCCTTCTGGCCGAGATCGGCTCGAGATGAAAACCGGGAAAGGTGGAAAAGAAGCGATTGGTGATTTGTGATTGCTCATGAGCAAGCTGATCGAATGCATGGTGGACTTCCCCGATCACCGATGACCAGTCACCCATTCACAATCACCGATCGCTAACCCGGATTTTTCATGGGATCGCGGATGGATGGTGCCAGAATCGGTGACTAGTGATTCGTGATTGGTAATCGGGAAACCCACAAATCACCGATCACAGGTCACCAATCACCTCCCGTAGGAGCGGCCTCCAGGCCGCGAATCCAGTCGCGCGGAACGAGTTCCGAGGTCCGAGAATGCTCGCTACTCGGACCTCGGCCCTTGGAACTCCATATCCCGACGCTTGTTCTGTGTGAACAATCCGGGCTAATCCGGCAGGGTGGTTTCTCCCATCAGATAACGATCGATCGCCTTCGCGCAGCCCCGGCCTTCGTGAATGGCCCAGACCACGAGCGACTGGCCGCGACGCATGTCGCCGGCGGCGAACACCTTGTCGAGGCTGGTGCGATAGTCCCCGACATCGGCCGCGACATTGCCGCGCTCGTCCCGGGTTACGCCCAATTCGTTCAGCATGCCCTCGTGGACCGGATGCACGAAACCCATAGCCAAAAGCACCAGTTCGGCTTGGAGCTCGAAGGTGCTGTCGGGGATCTCCCGCATCCGCCAGCCGCCATCCTCCTGCGTCCATTCCACACGCACGCATTCGAGGGCCCGCACACGGCCCTTTTCGTCGCCGAGAAAGCGCTTGGTGCAGACGGCGAAATCCCGCTCGCAGCCTTCCTCGTGGGAGGTCGAGGTACGCAGCTTCATCGGCCATTCCGGCCAGGTGATCAGCTTGTCCACGTCCTCCGGCGGCCGCGGCAGGATCTCGAGCTGGGTGACGGATTCGGCTCCCTGGCGTACGGATGTGCCGATGCAGTCGGAACCGGTGTCACCACCGCCGATGACGACCACATGCTTGCCCTCGGCACTGATGCGTTCCTCCTCGGGGATGGAGTCGCCGAGCACCAGCTTGGTTTGCTGCGGCAGGAACTCCATGGCGAAGTGGATGCCTTGAAGCTCCCGTCCCGGGACCGTCAGATCACGCGGCTTCTCCGATCCGCCGGTAAGCGCCACGGCATCGAAGCGGTCGAGGAGGTCCTTGGCGGCGATGTCCACGCCCACGTGGGTGTTGACACGGAATTCCACACCCTCGGCGCGCATTTGTGAAAGCCTGCGGTCCAGGATGCGCTTTTCAAACTTGAAATTCGGGATGCCGTAGCGCATCAGGCCGCCGAGACGATCGTTCTTTTCGAACACCACCACTTCATGGCCGGCACGGGCCAATTGCTGCGCGCAGGCGAGTCCCGCCGGACCGGAGCCGACGATGGCCACGCGCTTGCCGGTCTTGTGCTCGGGTATTTCGGGCGTGATCCATCCTTCCCACCACGCTCTTTCGGCGATGGCCAGCTCGATGTTCTTGATCGTCACCGGATCGTCGATCAGGTTGAGTGTGCACGCCTCCTCGCAGGGGGCGGGGCAGATGCGGCCGGTGAACTCCGGGAAATTGTTCGTCGCATGCAGCACCCGGCTGGCCTCGCGCCAGTTGTCCTTGTAGACGAGATCGTTCCAGTCCGGAATGAGATTGTTGACCGGGCAGCCCTTGTGGCAGAAGGGAATACCGCAATCCATGCAGCGCGCCGCCTGCGTGTGCAGATCGTCCGGCAGGGCGTAGAACTCGTTGAAGTGCTCGATACGGTCGGCGACCGGCGCGTACCTCAGGCCCTCTCGCGCATATTCCTTGAATCCTGTGGGCTTACCCATGGACCATCTCCCCCATTTCCTTGCCGGCATGGAGTTCCGCCTCGATTTCCTGGAGGGCACGGCGGTACTCCACCGGCATGACCTTGACGAACTGCGGCAGGTAGTTTGGCCAGTCGGCCAGGATGCGGCGCCCGACGGCCGAATCGGTGTAATGGACATGGCGCTCGATCAGCAGGCGCAGAATGCGCTGATCGTTCTGCGTCAGCGTATGGCGGATGTCCACGCGGCCGTGGGTCTCCAGATCCGGACCCTGGTGGTCCAGGGCCTCCAGGGCGTCGGCTTCCGCGGCGATCGGTTCGAGTTCCACCTGGGCCAGATTGCAGCGGGCCTCGAAGCCGCCGTCGCCGTTCAGGACATAGGCGATGCCACCGCTCATGCCGGCGGCGAAGTTGCGTCCGGTGCCCCCGAGCACGACGACGGTCCCCCCGGTCATGTATTCGCAGCCGTGGTCGCCGACACCTTCCACGACGGCCACGGCGCCGGAGTTCCGCACCGCGAAGCGCTCGCCGGCGACGCCGCGGAAATAGCATTCACCGGCGATGGCGCCGAACAGGACCGTGTTGCCGACGATGATGTTGTCCTCGGGCACGATGCGCGCCTCCCGCGGCGGATAGATGACGATGCGGCCGCCGGAGAGGCCCTTGCCGACGTAGTCGTTGGCCTCGCCGGCAAGTTCAAGCGTGATCCCGCGTGCCAGCCAGGCACCGAAGGACTGTCCCGCCGTGCCCCGCGCCTTGATGAGAATGGTGTCGTCGGGCAGGCCGGCGAGGCCGTAGCGTTTGGCCACCTCGCCGGAGAGCATGGTGCCTGTGGTGCGGTTGGTGTTGCGGATCGGGGTCTCGATGACCACCGGCCGCTTTTCCTCCAGGGCCGGCTTCGCTTCGGCGATCAGACGCCTGTCCAGCACCTCGTCCAGGCCGTGGTCCTGGGCCTCGAAGTGATGGACGGCGGCGCCGTCGGTCGGGACGTGCCTGAAGATCGGGGTTAGATCCAGGCCGCGCGACTTCCAGTGGCGGATGGCGTCGTTGGTGTCGAGCACATCGGTGCGGCCGATCAGCTCATCGAATGTGCGGAAGCCGAGTTCGGCCATCCATTCCCTTGCCTCGCGGGCGACAAAGAGGAAATAGTTGATGACGTCTTCGGGCTTGCCGACGAATTTCTTGCGCAATTCCGGGTCCTGGGTCGCCACGCCCACCGGGCAGGTATTCAGGTGGCACTTGCGCATCATGATGCAGCCCTCGGCCACCAGGGCGATGGTGCCGAAGGCAACCTCGTCGGCGCCCAGGAGGCCGGCGATGA
>CAZHOU010000133.1:0-4765 GCA_964534165.1 uncultured Zetaproteobacteria bacterium | reverse complement strand
TTAAAGGCCAGAAGGAAATACGGGTATGTTGCGGAAAATTTCTGAAAGTCTCTTCCGGCCAGGACGGCCGGTCAGGACACGCGCACGGCCCGCAGGCGCCGGGCCACCTCGGCGGCCCTCTCCGGCCCGTCCACCAGGGCCACGCGCACATAGCCGTGGCCGGGATTGACACCGCGGTCGTCGGCGGCCAGAAAGCTTCCGGGCAACACCACGACCGCCTGCTCTTCGAAGGCGGCGGCGGCGAAGGCCTCGTCATCCCCCACCGGAAGCCAGGCGAAGAATCCGCCCGGCGGCGGCCCGCCCCGTCCCAAGGCATCGAAAAATACCCGCAGGCTGCGCCGATAGATGGCACGGTTTTTTCGCACATGATCTTCATCGCTCCAGGCCGCCGCGGCCACATGCTGCAAGGGCAGCGGCGTCGCCGGGCCGGTGTAGGTTCGCAGCTTGGCGAAGCGGGCAATCAGTGCCGCATCGCCGGCGATGAAGCCGGAGCGCAGGCCGGGCAGGGCGGAGCGCTTGGAGAGCGAGTTCATACACAGGCAACGGCTGAAGCCCTCGCGCCCGAGACGGGCGGCGGTCTCGAGCAGGCCGGGCGGTTCTCGCTCCCGGAAGATTTCCGAGTAGCACTCGTCGCCGACGATAAAGAAATCGAAGCGGTCGGCAAGCGCAAACAGGCGCGCATACCATTCCATGTCGGCGATCCAGCCGGTGGGATTGGAAGGGGAACAGACGTATATGAAGGCCGTCCGCCGCCACACCGAGTCCGGGACGGCTTCGAGATCCGGCGCAAAGCCGGTCTCTTGCGTGCAAGGCATGAAATACGGTTCCGCTCCGGCCGTGATGGCGGCACCGAGGTAGATTTGGTACATGGGATTGGGCATCGGCACGCAGGGCTTCTCCCGCCCGGCCTCCGGATTGACCAGGGCGTGAGCCACCGCAAACAGCGCCTCGCGAGTGCCGTTGGCGGCGAGAACCTGCGTCGTCGGATCCACTTTTTTCAGACCGTAACGGCGTTCAAGCCAGGCGGCGATGGCCCGGTGAAGGAACGGTGCCCCGCGTGTGGGCGGATATTTCGAGAAGCCATCCAGGTGCGTGTTCAGAATCGAAGGTAGAAATTCCGGCAAGGGCAGGTGCGGTTCACCGGCTCCGGCATCGATCACCTCCCGATCGGGGGGCGGTGATTTTCCGGCCAGGAGGGCCTGCAGGCGGCCGAAGGGGTAGGCGCCCAGGCGATCCAGGCGCGGCTGGGCGTGTTTCACTTCGGCGGCTTGCCGCGAACGAAGAACGGTTTGCTCCAGGCGCTGAAACGTCCCAGACTGTCGATGGCTCGCACGCGGAAGAAATACGCCTTCTGGCCCTCACCGATGTTGAACAGCTTGGTGAGTTCGCGGCCGGCCTGCTTCGGCACGGGTGTGCGCTCGAAGTAGCGGCGCCAGAAACTCGGGCATTGGCAGTAGGGATCGTATTCGGCCCGGTCCACCTGGTAGCCGACACCTTTGGCGCTGCCCGTCACGACGATATGTAGAACCAGACTGTTCGCCTCCACCGAATGATCGAGGCGCAGAAGCCGCGGCGGTTTGTCGGCCACGGGTTGCGGCGGCAGCTTGCGACCGCAAGCGGCGCCCGCCAGCAACATGGCGCACACGCCGATCGCCAACACCTTACGCATCGCTTTCCTCCAGACGCTTTCTCCAGAAGGTGCACTGGCTGCGCACCTGTTCCGGGGCCGTCCCGCCCACATGGTTCCGCGCCGCCACCGCCGCCTCGACGGACAATCTCCGCACCAAGTCCGGAGTCAGACGGGAATCGATGTCGGCGCAGGCCTTCGCATCCAACTCATGCAATTCGATGCCCGCATCCAGGCAACGTGCGACGGCCTTGCCAACGATTTCGTGGGCGTCGCGGAACGGCACACCGGCGCGCACCAAGGCATCGGCCAGGTCGGTGGCGGTGGAAAAACCGGTGGCGGCGGCGCGGCGCATGGAGGCCTTGTTGACCTGCAGGTCCGACAGCATGGCGGCGAAAATCCGCAGTGACGCCTGCAGTTGATCCAGGGCGTCGAACACGGGGGCCTTGTCCTCCTGCATGTCCTTGTTGTAGGCCAACGGCAGCGCCTTCATCATCACCAGGGTCGACATCAGGCCGCCGACGATGCGCCCGCACTTGCCACGCACCAGCTCCGGCACATCCGGATTCTTCTTCTGGGGCATGATCGACGATCCGGTACAGAAGGCGTCCGGCAGATCCACGAAACGGAATTGCGCGCTCATCCACAGGACCAGTTCCTCGGAAAAGCGCGACAGATGCACGCCACAGAGGCTTGCGGCCGCCAGCAACTCAAGGATGAAATCGCGATCGGAGACGGCATCGAGGGAGTTGCGGCAGGGGGCATCGAAGCCGAGTTCGCGGGCCGTGTATTCGCGGTCGATGGGGAAATCCGTTCCGGCCAGGGCCGCCGCGCCCAGGGGAGATTCGTTCATGCGCCGGCGTGCATCCCGAAAACGCCCAGCATCCCGATCCAGCATTTCCACGTAGGCCAGAAGATGATGGCCGAGCGTGACCGGCTGGGCCACCTGCAGGTGCGTGAATCCGGGCATAATGGTATCGGCATGCTCCTCCGCCAGTGCAACCAGGACCGTCTGCAAGGCCCGGATCTGCGGCAGCAGCTCATCCACCCGGCGGCGCAAATACAGGCGCGTGTCCGTGGCCACCTGATCGTTGCGGCTTCGCGCCGTGTGCAGACGCTTGCCGGCCTCGCCGATACGCTCGATGAGACGGGCCTCGATATTCATGTGCACATCTTCCCATGCGGTATCGAATTCCAGCTCGCCAGCGGCGATTTCCGCCTCGATGGCATCCAGTCCCGCCAGAATCTTTTCCGCATCCTCGGCGGAGAGAATGCCCTGTCGCGCCAGCATGCGGGCGTGGACGCGGGAAGCAGCGATGTCCTCGGCGTACATGCGGGCGTCGACCTCGATCGAGGCATTGAATTCCTCGACCAGCGCATCCAGCGACTGTCTGAAGCGCCCCTCCCAAGGTTTCTTTTTCATTGGCGATTCCCTTCGTGCATCCGGCAACTATAGCCGCAGCATGTGCGCGCGGGAATGCCCGGGATGATTTGCCGTTGCGCTTCATGCGGAAAGGAAAAAACGAACGGAAACGGTCGGATATCCGAGGATCCGGATCGTGGGGTTGGAATTCGCAGGTCAGGTGTTGAGGACAGGATTGCACGATGCGCCCGGGATTTCCGTCATCCGCTTCTGAATCGGCCCGCCCTCGTGCAGGATGCGCACTTTATGATCATGCTACGGGCCATCAAAGAATTCCTTCGCCTGGAGTCGGCGGGCGGTATCGTGCTCTTTTTCGCCGCCGTGCTGGCCATGGTAGCGGAAAACACACCCTTCAAGCCGGTCTACGATGCCCTGCTTTCCATTCCTCTGTCGATGAGCATCGGCCCCTACGGAATCACCAAACCGCTGCTCTTGTGGATCAATGAGGGCCTGATGGCCGTCTTCTTTTTTCTCGTTGGCATGGAGATCAAGCGTGAGGTCATGCAGGGCACGCTTTCCGATCCCGCCCGCCTCGCCCTTCCCGTCCTGGCCGCCGTCGGTGGCATGGCCGTGCCGGCCCTGGTCTATGTCGCTTTCAATTTCAGGAATTCCGCCGCCATGACAGGCTGGGCCGTGCCTACGGCCACCGACATCGCCTTCGCCCTGGGAGTTCTGGCCCTGCTCGGCCGCCGCATCCCGCACGCGCTCCGGATGTTCCTGCTCACCCTGGCCATCGTCGATGACATGGGGGCGGTCATCATCATCGCCGTCTTCTACACCGCCGATCTTGCCACCGCGGCCCTGGCCATCGCAGCCGCAGCCCTGGCCGTGCTCTACCTCTGCAACCGTTTCGGCGTCATGAAGCCGGGCCCCTATCTGATACTCGGCGTGGTCTTGTGGCTGGCGGTGCTGAAATCCGGCGTCCATGCCACGCTGGCCGGACTGTTGCTCGCTTTCTTCATTCCCCTGGCAAAGGGAGGTACGGCCGGTTCATCGCCGTTGCAACGAATGGAAACCCGCCTTCATCCCTTCGTGGCCTACGCTGTACTTCCCCTTTTCGCCTTCGCCAATGCCGGGGTATCCTTGCAGAAATTCTCCCTCTCCACGCTCACCGATCCGATCTCGTTGGGCATCCTTGCCGGCCTCTTTTTTGGCAAGCAAGTCGGTGTCTTCGGGTTCTCTTGGCTGGGGATCCGCACGGGCCTTTGCCGAATGCCGCCGCATGTCACGTGGATCGGGCTGTACGGCGCCGCCCTGCTGTGTGGGATCGGCTTTACGATGAGCCTGTTCATCGCCTCCCTGGCCTTCGAGCACGGCGCTTCCGCCTTCGCCGTGGACGAGCGGGCGGCGATTCTCCTCGGCTCCACCCTCTCGGCCTGCGCGGGTTATCTGTGGCTGCGGTTCACCCTGCAACCTCCCCCCAACCCTGTGGACAAAAGGTCGTCGGGAACCGAGGCCGGGGATTGAGGGCCGAGAGGATCAGTGGGCCGGGAAAACCACCGATGACCGGTCGCCCATCCCTGCAACTGTGTCGTCCTTGAAGCCAATCTTTCGCGTCGGACTCTTCAGGTTCGCGATCGGGAGCCCATCTTCCAGGCGTGCCACGACCCCGCTGCTCGCGCGTGTGTCCGGTTGGCGGGCAATCCGGAAGGCGAAGCTGTCGCAATGGGCCGTTTTAGCTCGCTGCCGCGTGGGGCGGAGGAGGCGGGGGTGGG
>CAZHOU010000132.1:0-4820 GCA_964534165.1 uncultured Zetaproteobacteria bacterium | reverse complement strand
GTCCTGGCCACGGATCCGGTCAGCGTCATCCGCATCTTTTCCCGCTTCAAACTGCCGCACGATCTCAAGATCCTGGCCGAGGGGGAAAGCCTGTTCAACGACGCCACGGCCCTGATCGCCTTCGTCTACATCGGTATCTACGCACTTGAGGGCGGTCGCATCTCGACCGCCTACGTAGCCGAGATCAGCCTGTTCGTGGTCTTGGGCTCAGCCCTTCTGGGGATCGGGATCGGCGGATTTGGGCTGGCGGCGCTCAAGACCACCGAAAATCGCATCGCCGAAATGATGGTACTGATCTTCACCGGCTACGGCGCCTTCGCCCTGGCCGAGCATTTTCCCGCCCTCCTTGAGCTGTTCGGCCTCCATTCCTCGCTGCATCTATCCGGCATCCTGGCCTGCATCTTCGCCACGGTGACCGTCAATCATTGGATGACCAAGGCCGGCGACTACGGTGCCCTGCGCCTGCAACGGGAGGAAAGCGATATCCACCGGGAATCCGCCCGCAGCCGCCCTTCCCGACGGCTGATCGCCTCGGCCCTGGCCAGAATCAAGGTTACCGTGGCCGAGCGCGAGCGGCATTTGCGCACTCGCGAGGACATTCATTTGCTGGCGCTGGTGGCCAACACGATCCTGTTCGTGGCCATGGCCGAAATCGTCGATCTCGACGCCATGTACCGCTACGGCAAGGAGATCCTCGTCATGTTTCTGGCCACGACCGTCATCCGGGCCCTGATGATGGCGAAATTCGCCTTTCTTACGGTGCAAACGCAACGGATGGCCAACATCAACCTGCGCGGATGGGGGGTTCTGACCTTCGCCGGCATCAAGGGCGGGCTGTCCATCGTGATGCTGACCCTGATCCCCGCGGACTTTCCACATCTGTCGATGTTCAAGGCCGTGGTCATCGGTGTCGTGCTTCTCTCCACCTTCGTCTACTCATTGATTCTGCTTGTTCTGATCACGGTTAACGCCGATCGTTTCCGCCGTGATGTGGAGGAGGAAAATCAGCCGCCGCCGGACTCTGCGGCCTCCTCCGGCGTCAGGGCCTGAATGGAGAGTGCATGCACGTCGCCCGCAAAGGCCTCACCCAGGGCGGCATGCACCATGCGATGCCTGGAAAGGAGGGGATGGCCGCGGAAGCAGGCGGCAACGATGCGCACGCGGAAATGACCGCCGCCGTGGCTTTGGGCCGCGGCATGGCCTGCGTGCCGGCTCGATTCGTCCTCGATCTCGATGATTTCGGGCTGCAGCGCCTCTTCGAGTCGTCGGCGGAGTGAATGCACGCTCATGCGGAATCCCGGCGACGATAGAAGATGAACACCTTGCCGATTCCGTGCACCAATTCGGCCTTCGTGGCGGCAGCCAATTGGCGGGCCACGGCGGCTCGATCCTCCCTGCCGCCGGCGGCGATATGCACCTTGATCAATTCATGATGATCCAGGCGGCCATCCATTTCTCGAATCAGGGCCTCGGTCACCCCCTTCTGGCCGATGCGCACCACCGGTTTCAGATGGTGCGCGGCCTGTTTGAGCCGCTTTTTCTCCTTGTTGTCCAACATCACACTCTCCTTGCCGATGGACGCTTTTTGGACTTGAATCGTAAAGGATAGCCCATCCAAGAGAGGAAGGCACGATGTCGCCAGTCACGGGAAATCTGCATCGTGTACTCATCCTGGGAGCGGGAAGGGGAGGCAGTGCCCTGCTCGAGATGCTCCTGGATGAACCGCTGGTTACGATCGTCGGTGTCGCGGACCGGAACCCGCAGGCGCCCGGTATGCGTCTGGCACGCGAAAGAGGGATCGCCACCTTCAAAGAGATTGAAACGGCGCTGCATGCATGTGCGCCTTGCCTGGCCTTCAATCTCACCAACGACGATCAGGTGGATGCCGTGGCGGCGAGCATCCTCAGCGCCGGGGAGGTGGTCGGCGGTATCGCCGCCCGCCTGCTTTGGAAGATGGTCACCGGACTGAGAAAGGCCAAAACACAGCTCCAGTTCGAGGCCACCCACGACACCCTGACCGGCATCTACAATCGCCGTCACATGCTGGCCCAACTCCATACAGGATTGGCCCAGGCCATGCGCTATTGTTTCCCCTTGGCTATCGCCATGATCGATCTGGATCGCTTCAAGACCATCAACGACACCTTCGGTCACGGAACCGGGGACGCGGCGTTGAAGCATGCAGTGCGAGTGATCCGGTCGGACATCCGTGAGACGGACACCCTCGGTCGCTGGGGCGGTGAGGAATTCCTCGTGATCCTTCCTCACACCACCGCAGTCGCGGCCACCACTGCGGCCGTGAAATGGCTCGAGAAACTCCGTGCATCCCCGCTTTCGATGCATGACGGACGTGAAATATCCCTCAGCTTCTCCGCCGGTGTGGCCGCCTTCGAGCCGGATAGCGATCCCGCTTCCACGGACGCAGCGGCCGAGGCGTTGGTGCGCCTTGCGGACCGGCGCCTGTATGCGGCGAAAGCTGCCGGCAGGGGACGGGTCTTCGGACCGGACTCGGATACGGGTAAATCGTCCAATTTGGAACGTGGGGAAGGGCGGAATTTGTAGAACTTCACGGGCGACATTGCCTGCGGGCGAAAAATCCCTAAACTCTCGCTGCAATGGAAAAGCAGCATGCGTGACACCATTCTCCAATCTCGGCGCAAAACCCGTTCCATCCGCGTAGGCGATGTCCGCATCGGCGGCGATGCCCCCATCGCGGTGCAATCGATGACCAACACCGCGACCACGGACATCGACGCCACCGTGGCCCAGATCAACCGGCTGGCCGAAGTCGGTGCCGACATCGTGCGCATCTCGGTGCCCGATCCGGACTCCGCCGCCGCCCTTCCCGAAATCCTGCGGCAAAGCCCCGTGCCCATCATCGCCGACATCCACTTCAGCCCCCGGATGGCGCTGGCGGCCCTGGAGGCGGGGGTCCATGGGTTGCGCCTCAATCCCGGCAACATCGGTGCCCGCAAGCGGGTCGAGACGGTGGTCCGGGCCGCTGCCGAGCGCGGTGTGTCCATCCGTATCGGTGTCAATGCCGGATCGCTGGAAAAGCCGCTCCTGGAGAAATACGGTGAGCCCTGTGCCGAGGCCATGGTCGAATCGGCGCTCGGCCATATCCGCATCCTGGAGGACATGGATTTCCACGACATCAAGGTGTCCCTGAAGGCCAGCAACATCCCCATGACCGTTTGCGCCTATCGCCGGCTCGCCGCATTGGTGGATTATCCCTTCCATCTCGGCATCACCGAGGCCGGCGGCCGCTTCGGGGGCACGATCAAATCCGCGATCGGGCTCGGCCTGCTGCTGGCCGAGGGGATCGGCGACACCCTGCGGGTCTCCCTGGCGGCAAAACCGGAGGAAGAGGTACGCACCGGATTCGAGATCTTGAAGTGCCTGGGGCTGCGGCACCGCGGGGTCAACATCATCGCCTGTCCCACCTGTGCGCGCCAGAAATTCGATGTCATCAAGACGGTGGAATTGCTGGAGAAACGCCTTTCCCACATCCACGAGTCGCTGGATGTGGCCGTTATCGGTTGTGTGGTCAACGGCCCCGGTGAGGCGAGGGAGGCGGCCCTGGGCGTGACCGGCGGTTATCCGGTGCATCGGTTGTACAAGGACGGCAGGGCGACGGAGAAGATCCGGGCCGAGGATATTGTCGAATCGTTGGCGCGTGAGGTCGAAGAGCGGGTGGCCGAATTGCGCCGCAAGAAAGACACCTGAAGCGGGTGCGGCGGCCGCCCCAACATGCCTGAATTCCGCAGCATTCGCGGCATCCACGACGGCCTGCCCGATACGGTCGCCGTCTGGCGACGAATCGAATGCACGGCACGCCGGATCTTCGAGCACTACGGCTTTTCCGAGGTTCGTCTCCCCGTCCTGGAACCCACCGCCCTGTTTGTCCGCTCCATCGGCGAGGAAACGGACATCGTCGCCAAGGAAATGTACCGTTTCGAGGACCGCGGCGGCGAGGATGTCTGTCTGCGCCCGGAAGGCACGGCCGGAGCCGTGCGGGCCTACCTGCAGGCGGGGCTCACCCGCGCCGGTAGCCAGCGTTGGTATTACATGGGTCCGATGTTCCGGCGCGAGCGCCCGCAGAAAGGCCGTCTGCGTCAATTCCAGCAAATCGGCGTCGAATGGTTTGGGGCTGCGGGCCCCGAGGAGGACGCCGAGGTGCTGGCCATGGCCTGGGAACTGATTCCGGCCCTCGGCATCGAGGATACGGAACTCCAGCTCAACAGCCTCGGCTGCCGCCTCTGCCGCCCCCAATACCGGACCCTGCTGCTGGACTGGTTGCATCGGCACCGGGAGCGGTTGTGTCCCACCTGCCGCAAGCGCATGGAAAGCAATCCCCTACGCGTGCTCGACTGCAAGGTGGAAACATGCCAACAGGTGCTGTCGTCGGCGCCGGAAATGCTTGAACATCTGTGCCCGCAATGCCGGGAGCACTTCCTTTCGCTGCGGCGCTACCTTGAGCATTGCCGCATCCCGTACGTGGTGAACGGCCGCATCGTTCGCGGGCTGGATTACTACACTCGCACGGCTTTCGAGATCGTCACCGACAGGCTGGGGGCCCAGGGTACGGTGATCGCCGGGGGCCGTTACGATGGCCTGATCGCCGAACTCGGCGGTCCGGACACGCCGGCCATCGGTTTCGCCCTTGGGCTCGAACGGCTGTCCATGCTGCTGCCGCCGGCACAGGCGCCGTCGCCCGATGTGGCCCTGCTGGTCCTCAACGAGGCGGGGCAGGCCTACGGTCTGGCGGTGGCCGCTCGCCTGCGTCGGGCCGGATTGCATGTCGTGCATTGTGGCCGCGG
>CAZHOU010000131.1:0-4952 GCA_964534165.1 uncultured Zetaproteobacteria bacterium | reverse complement strand
AGCAGGAACATGAGCCCGAGTCCAACCATCCAGTAGATGACTTGGCGTTGCCACAGACGGATCCCTCCCTGATGGACCGCCGCGTAAAGGGTGGCAAGCCCCAGCACGGCGAGACCGATCACGGCCGCGAGCAGCACCGGATCCAGCCGCCTGATCCGTTTCAAGATGCCGCCTCCGCCGCCATGGCACGCACGATCGCGGCCGCCACGGGCGCCGCAGCGCTGCCACCATGGCCACCATGTTCCACCAGAACGGCGAAAGCGATGCGCGGCTTGTCAAATGGCGCATAACCCATAAACCAGGCATGATCCCGATGGCGCCGCCGCTGTTTCCGCGATGTTTCATCCGGTGCTTCAGAAACGACCTGCGCGGTGCCGGTTTTTCCCGCCACCTCCCAGGGCAGACGGGCAAGGTAGAAATGGGCCGTGCCGTGGCGGGACGAAACAACGCTGCGCATGGCGTTGCGGATCACCGCCAGGGCCTCCGGTTTCACAGGGATGCTGCGCAGGATGCGGGAAGGGACACCCAGGCGCAGGTGCGGCTGCAGCAGCTTGCCGCCATTGGCAATGGCGGCGGCAAAGCGCGCCAATTGCATCGGCGTCACGGTCACAGAACCCTGCCCGATGGCGGTGATCATGGTCACCCCCCGGAACCAGCGGTTCATACGTGCCCCAAAACGGCTTCCAGGGAGCGTGCCCCGAGCCTCGGAAAAAAGACGGATACCGGTGAGCTGCCCGAATCCCCACTCCCTGGCGGCGGTAATCATCGCCCTCATGCCGAGCTGATCGCCCAATTTGTAGAAATACACATCGCAGGATTCCACGATGGCTTTGCGCAGATCCACCCTTCCGTGCCCCTTTCGTTTCCAGCATCGCAGCTTGCGGTCGGCCAACTCAAGATAACCCGGGCATTGGGTACCGCCAGCGGCCAAAGGCGCATCCGCCTGCAGGCCGGCCAGGCCGACAAGCAGCTTGAACGTGGAGGCCGGCGGATAGGCGGCCTGCAGGGCGCGATTGAGAAGGGGGTGTTCAGGATCGTGCAACCACAAGCGCCATTGTTCACTCTCCAGGCCGGTGATGAAGCGATTGGGGTCAAAACCGGGGCGGCTCAGGAGAACGAGCACCTCGCCGGTATGCACATCCAGGACCACGACAGCACCGGACCGCCTACCCATGGCAGCCGCAGCGGCCTGTTGCAACCGGACATCTAGGGCCAACCGCACATTTCGCCCCATCTGTGGTGGCATGCGACGAAACACACGCACACGGCGGCCGTGGGCATCGACCTCCTCGTACTGGGCCCCCGGCTGACCATGCAATTCGCTCTCGAAGACGCGTTCGACCCCCGTCCGGCCCACCTCTTCCGAAGGCTGCACACCACCACGCACGTCCTCCGGACCGGCCAGGGAAAGATAGCCGATCAGATGCGAAGTCAGGGCTCCATAGGGGTAAAAACGATGCGTTCCGACCCGGACATCAACACCGGGAAGCATATGCAATCGGGCCGCAATGGGGGCGGCCTGCTGCCATGTGAGCTTGTCATCGAGCAACACCGGCCGATCCGGGCGGGCATGACGGATGTGCATCTCGATGCTGTTCAAACGCTTTTTGTTCCAATGCAGGAGATGCTGCAACGTGTGCAGAACGGCTTGCAAATGCCTGGCCCGTTCTGGAACGAGGGTTAGGAGATAGGAAATACGATTCACGGCCAGCCCACGGTTGTTGCGATCCAGGATCTCGCCACGCACGGGAGTGATCGGCACGATGTTGATCCGATTCTGTTCGGCCCGCAGGGCCAATCCCTGGTGCTGAAGCCATTGCAGGTCGACAAGGCGTGCCGCCAGAAGCGTCAGCAACACCCCAAGCAGCACCAGGAAAAGCCTCAGGCGCCGCTCGTAACGGGTGCGTGGTTCAGGCGAATCGAGATTCATGGAATTGCGCCATCAGCGACCACACAGGTATGCATGCAAGCACGGTCAGCAGCCATTGCCTGAGACCGCACCCGTGCCCCAACATGGGCAGGGTGACCGCCCCCAGCATCAGCAAACGCGAAGATAGCCCGGCACCGAACTGGGCGTCCAGAGAGGCCAGGGTTCGCGGAAGAAGGCAGGCGACGGGAAATGCACCCCAGACGGACCAATACAAGGCGCCGTCGTGAACAAACACGGCCGGCAGGACCCATCTCCAGCTTTCGCGCTTGGCCAGAAGTGCCGCCAACAACAAGGCCAAAGACCAGTCCGGTTGCGCTGCACCTCCGAGAACCATGCTCAAACCCATGCCGCAGACACTCAACAACAATGTCGCAACCGGCAGCAGAGCGGAACTCATCGACGACGTCTGGAAGCGATGCTCAACCACGATTCCGCGCGCCAATCCGCCAGCGGCTCGGCCCGAATCTTGGCAAAAAGGCTGCCGGGAACCCTGTAGCTGCGCAGAACTCGGGCCACGGGAATGCCGGCGGGGAAAATACCGCCGGTGCCGCTCGTCACCAAGACGCTCCCGAACTTGGGCGCCCTCTTCCAGGGCACGAAATCCACGCGCAGGGCATCCCCCTGACCGCGGATCAGGGCCGCAAGGCTGCGGTCGTGAAGAGTCGCCGGGACCGCAACCGATGCATCCAGAATCGTGCGTACGACGGCATACCGGCCCTGAACGGCCGTCACCAGGCCAATCAATCCGGCACTGGAAACCACCACATCGTTGGTGTGCACCGGATGGAAAATGCGCAGAACGAGCCTCTCGCTGCGTTCATCCGGACTGCGGCCGAGCACCCTGGCCGCCTGCCAGCGATAATCCGCAGCCGCGGGCAGATTCAACAACGACCGGAGCTGCCTGTTCTCTGCCTGCAACACATGCAGTTCTTGTTCCATGCTCGCCAAGTGCGCGGCGTCTATGCGCAGGTCCATGATCTCGTTTTGCAGGATGCGTCGATCCCTGACCCACAGTCGCACGTCCAGCCACCAGCGCGCGGGCTTCTCCAGCATTTCCATAAAGGGGGACAACAGAAGATTGATTCTTGGGCCGATGGGCAAATTCTGAACGCCGTAGAACAGGGTCAAACCAGCGATGACCCCCAGCCACGGCCGTATCCGCAACCATCGGGACACGGTTTATTCCTCGAACAACATGTCCCGCATGCTGTCGAGTTCTTCCAACACCCTTCCGCAACCGAGAACGACGCAATGCAAGGGATTCTCCGCCACCGTCACCGGCAGCCCCGTCTCCTCGCGCAAAAGCTGATCCAGGCCGGTCAGCAATGCACCACCGCCGGTCAACACGATGCCTTTGTCCACGATGTCGGCGGAAAGCTCCGGGGGTGTCCGTTCAAGACAGACCTTGATGCCTTCGATGACGGCATTGACCGGTTCGGTCAGTGCCTCCATGATCTCGGAATCGTCCAGGCTCAGATTCTTGGGCACGCCGTTGATCAGATCGCGGCCCTTGACGTCCATCTCCCGGCGCTGCTCCTGGGGAAAAACACAACCAAGTTCGATCTTGATTCTCTCCGCCGTGGCGGCACCGATCAACAGGCTGTATTTGCGCCGAAGATGGTTGATGATGGCCTCATCCATCTTGTCTCCACCCACCCGGATGGAACGGGAATACACGATACCGCCGTAGCTGATCACGGCGATCTCGCTTGTGCCGCCGCCGATGTCCACGATCAGGGACCCGGAAGCCTCGGTCACTGGCAGATCGGCGCCGATGGCCGCCGCCATCGGCTCCTCGATCAGATACACCTCACGCGCCCCCGCCGTCAGGCCAGTGTCGCGGATGGCCTTGCGCTCCACAGGTGTGGAGCCGTACGGCACACAGATCACAATGCGCGGAGCCAGCCCCCAACTGCGTTGATGCACCTTGCGGATGAATTGCTTGAGCATTTCTTCGGTGACGATGAAATCGGCGATCACGCCGTCCTTGAGCGGCCGGATGGCCTGGATCGAGCCGGGCGTGCGCCCCAGCATGCGCTTGGCATCCCTACCCACGGCGAGTACGCGCCGCTTCTGGCTTCCCCCTTCATGGACGACGACGACGGAAGGCTCATCGAGCACAATCCCCTCGCCGTGGACGTAGATCAGGGTGTTCGCTGTCCCGAGATCGATGGCAATGTCTCTTGAAAAATACCCGAAAAACCGCTGCAGCATCACCTACCCTTCCATTGGCGGCCGAACCCGTCCCAGCTAACGCATCCGCCGGCGGACCTCCGGGCCAATACACTTGTTACGGCAAGCTAGAATCTGAACCGGCTTTGGTAAAGAGGCAAATGCGGGCATGACATCAGGAGCCGGCATTGCCTTCGGCCGCCGCAGACATCATGATTTGGGGGAGAAGAATCTGCAATCGGAGCGAACCGATGTTGAAAGCCCTGCCTGAACCGACACTGTTCCTGCGCCCTGTACCCGCCTTCGTGCAAGCGGCCTTGCTGCAAAAGATGCTGGAGAGCCTTCTGGATGCGGAGGCCAGGAAACGTTTTTCCACGCTTGCCGGCAAGCGCTTCCTCTTCCGTACCTTTGACGATGTGGTACACCTCGGCCTGACCGTTTCGGATGCCAGCATGCGGGTCTACCCCAAACCGACCTGGTCCCCCGATGTCACCATCAGTGGCGATCTGGCCGCCCTGTTGGCGCTTTGCCTCGGACTTGAGGATCCGGACAGCCTGTTTTTTTCCCGCCGGCTTTTGTTGACGGGTGACACGGCCAGCGGGCTGCTCTTCAAAAACGTCCTGGCCAATCTCGACTTCGACCTTCACGATATGCTACGACGCAGATTCGGCGCCACGACCACCGATGCCCTGTGGCGGCTCGGCATGCGCATGCTGGCCGGCGTCGAACACCTCGACACCGAGTTAGCGCGACTGTTTGCCGGGGCCGCCGAACGTCTGCATCTGGGAACGGAGGAGCAGGTCCGCGCCCTGCAAACGGATCTTGGCGCCCTTGATGAACAATATCGGGC
>CAZHOU010000130.1:0-4987 GCA_964534165.1 uncultured Zetaproteobacteria bacterium | reverse complement strand
GAACGGGATATCGTCATCCGCCGGCACATTGTTGAATGCCGGCGCGTCGGCGAACGGGTCATCCGCCGGCGCCGTGGCCGCTTCCTCCTGCGTGGCCGGGCGCGGCGTCTCGCCTGCCCCGCGGGCGCCCAACATCTTCATCTCGCGGGCACGGATCTCGGTGGTGTAGCGGTCGTTGCCGTCGCGGTCCTGCCATTTGCGGGTTTCAATCCGCCCTTCGATGTAGACCTGCGAGCCCTTGTGCAGATACTGGCTGGCGATCTCCCCCAGCTTGCCCCAAAGCACAACCCGGTGCCATTCGGTCCGTTCCTGTCTCTCGCCGTTGCGGTTTTTGAAGCGTTCCGTCGTGGCCACGCGGATGTTGCATACGCAGGTGCCGTCCTGCATGTAACGTTTTTCCGGATCCGCCCCCAGATTCCCGATCAAAATCGCCTTGTTCAGCATCGCCGTCCTCCAACACAGGTTCCATGGTGCAATTCGTTCATGGGTGACAAGCTAGGACCAAGGAGCACCTCTGACAACAGCCGCTTCAACAGCCATCCTGGCTTGGATAGGCTCACCTCATGCCGTCCATCCCTTCAATCCGGAACACGAGGGCGACTGTCGGGCCCCGAGGCACGGCACCGGCGTGGATGGCCTGCGTTATCAGGACGCTATGTGCGATGAATGGCAGTCGCCCATGGTCCATGAACCAGAAGATAAGCGAGAGCGGTATTCGATACCAATATCCTGGTGGATTATCTGAACGGCATTGAGCGGGCCAAACGGGAGATTGCCCTCCATGAGCATCCAGCCGTCAGCAGCGTCACGTGGATGGAGGTGCTGGTGGGGGCGGCTTCGATGGACGAGGAGGTGCAGATCCGTGCGTTTCTCACCGGTTTCGAAGTGCTTCCGGTGGACGGCCAAGTGGCCGAAAAGGCCGTGGAGCTGCGCCGGCGGCACCGGATGCGCCTGCCGGATGCCATCATCTGGGCGACGGCCATCTGTCACACGGTATTGCTGGTCACCCGCAACACACGGGACTTCCCTGCGGATCATCCCAGCGTGCGCATTCCCTACCGCCTTTGATGCAAAAGACGTATGACGACTGCGGCAATCTCAGGCTGCCGGTGGCAGCTCCAGAGCGGCGGGCCGGGCCTCGACGGTCGCATGCTCCAGGCAGGGCTTCAGATAGCGGCCGGTCCATGAGCGCTTGCAGGCCGCCACCTCCTCCGGCGGGCCGGCGACGACGATCTCGCCGCCGCGGTCGCCGCCTTCGGGGCCGAGATCCACGATCCAGTCGGCGGTCTTGATCACGTCCAGATTGTGCTCGATGACGATCACCGTGTTGCCTCGATCCACCAGGGCATGCAGAACGGCGAGCAGCTTGGCGATGTCGTCGAAATGCAGGCCGGTCGTCGGCTCATCGAGGATGTACAGCGTGTCCCCGGTGGCCCGCCGCGCCAACTCGCGCGAGAGCTTGATGCGCTGGGCCTCGCCGCCGGAGAGGGTCGTCGCCGACTGCCCCAACCGGATGTAGCCCAGTCCGACCCGCTGCAGGGTCTCGAGGCGGTGCCGGATCGGGCCGATGTTGGCGAAAAATTCCGTCGCCTCGTCCACGGTCATCGCCAGGACGTCGGCGATGGTCTTGCCCTTGTAACGGATGTCCAGGGTCTCGCGGTTGTAACGAGCGCCGTTGCAGGTCTCGCAATGCACGTACACGTCCGGCAGGAAGTGCATCTCCACGCGAATGATGCCGTCGCCCTCGCAAGCCTCGCAGCGGCCGCCCTTGACATTGAAGGAAAAGCGTCCCGGTCGGTAGCCTCGGGCCCGAGCCTCCGGCACGGAGGCGAACAATTCGCGGATGGGCGTGAACACGCCGGTGTAGGTGGCCGGGTTGGAGCGCGGCGTGCGTCCAATCGGGCTTTGGTCAATGTCGATGACCTTGTCGACCAACTCGGCACCGATGAGCGAGTCGAAGGCCCCCACCCGTTCCTTCACCTGCCGCGTGCGACGGGCGAAGGCCCGGTACAGGGTGTCCAGCACCAGGGTGGACTTGCCGGAGCCGGAGACGCCGGTCACGCAGGTGAGCCTTCCCACCGGAAATTGCGCCTCGATGCCCTTCAAGTTGTGCGCCCGCGCCCCCTTCACACCCAGCATCGGGTGTGCTCCGGGCACCGGTCGCCTCGACGGCACGGGAATGGACTTGCGGCCGCACAGGTAATCGGCGGTGAGGGACTCCCGGGCCTTCAGGATCTCCGGCAATGGGCCGGATGCGACCACGCGGCCGCCGTGCTCGCCGGCGCCTGGACCCATGTCCACGATCCAGTCGGCGCGACGTATCGTCTCCTCATCGTGCTCGACGACCAGAACCGAATTACCCAGGTCGCGCAGCCGTTCCAGTGTCGCCAGCAGGCGGGCATTGTCGCGCTGGTGCAGACCGATGGAAGGCTCGTCCAGGATGTAGAGCACCCCGACCAGCGCCGAACCGATCTGAGTGGCCAGGCGGATGCGCTGCCCCTCGCCCCCGGAAAGGGTGGCCGCGGTGCGATGCAGCGACAGATAGTCCAGCCCCACCTCGATCATGAATCCCAACCGGGCTTCGATCTCCTGCACCACGCGTTCGGCGATGGCGCGCTCCTGCTCGCTCAGATCCAGTCCGCGCACCCACGCCCTCGCCTCCCGAAGCGGCAGGTTCACGACCTCGGGCAGGCTTCTGCCGCCGACGAACACATGCCGGGCCGGCCGGTTCAGGCGCGAACCGTGGCAATCCGGACACGGCGCGTCGTTGATGTAGCGTGCCAGCATCTCGCGTACTTCGTCCGATTCGCTTTCCCGGTAGCGCCGCTCGAGGCTGGGAATCACACCCTCGAACGGGCGCAGGATCTCGCGCACATAGCCGCCCTCGAAATAACGGAAGCGGATCTTCTCTCCACCCGAACCGTAGAGGATGAAGCGCTTGGATGCGTCATCGAGTGCGGCGAACGGGGTTCGGGCATCGATGCCGAGATGGCGGCAGAGTGCATCCATCGTCTGCTGGAAGAACGGCGTCTCGCGGCCCGACCATGGGGCGATGGCCCCCTCCTTCAGTGACTTCGACGGATCGGGAACGACCAATTCGGGATCGAAGATGATCCTGGCCCCGATGCCGTCGCAGCTTGGGCAGGCGCCGATCGGGGAATTGAAGGAAAAGAGGCGCGGTTCGAGTTGCGGGTAGGAAATGCCGCAGTCCGGGCAGGCGAAGCGCTCCGAGAAGTTCTTCTCCTCTTCGCCGACCAGGGCGATGAGCATGCCGTCACCGTAGCGCAGGCAGGTCTCCACCGAATCGGCCACGCGAACACGGATGCCTTCGCGCATGACGATGCGGTCGACCACCAGCTCGATATTGTGTTTCTTGTTTTTCTCCAATGGTGGCACATCCTCGATGGCCATGACTTCGCCATCGATGCGCACGCGCACGAAGCCGTCGCGGGCGGCCTTCTCCAGCTCGCGCCGGAATTCGCCCTTGCGACCACGGGCCAGAGGGGCGAGCAGTTGCACCCGCGTACCTTCCGGCAGGGCCATCAATGCATCCACGATCTGCGTGGCGCTCTGGGAGCGGATCGGCTTGCCGCAACCGTAGCAATGCGGCCTGCCAATGCGGGCGAAGAGAAGGCGCAGGTAGTCGTACACCTCGGTGATCGTGCCCACGGTGGAGCGGGGGTTACGGCTTCCCGATTTCTGCTCGATGGAAATGGCCGGAGACAGGCCCTCGATGGCATCCACGTCCGGGCGCTCCATCATGCCCAGGAACTGCCGTGCGTAGGCCGAAAGGGATTCCACATAGCGGCGTTGGCCTTCGGCGTAGAGGGTATCGAAGGCGAGCGAGGACTTGCCGGAGCCGGAGACGCCGGTGATGACCACCAACCTGTCACGCGGGATGTCCAGGCTGATGTTCTTCAGATTGTGCACACGCGCACCGCGGATGCGTATCCAGTGCGCGATCTCTTTTGCAGCCATTCAACCTCCGTGTGGGAAGCGATCCTTGGAACAGGGCTTCCCGCCCTGTACAAGCCGGCGCCTCATGCTACATTCCTTCCGCCACGACTTCATCCCGAGGGGACCTCTTCATGAGCGACAAAGACGACCGTACCGAAACAAGCGCGCAAGAGCCCAAGCCGACTCAAGAGGGCGCGCACAAGACCACCTCCCTGCCGCTTTGGCTCTCGCTTCTGGCCATCGTGCTGGCGGCCGTGGCCATCGCCGTTGGCCTGCAGACCGGGAGCAAGAAACCGATCGTCAAGCCTCGACTCGATGTCGCCGCCAGACTGCACGACATCGAGACCCGATTGCATCGTCTGGAGGCGTCGTTCGCCTCCGAACGGCGGAATCGAATGCAGGCCCGGCTCGACCGCCTTCTGGCCGAGGTGCACGAACTTTCCCAACTCGCGGATGCGAAGGCCAGGCGCGAGATCGGCAAGGCGGAAGCGATCCTGTCGCATCTGCTCACAAGCCCGGCCACCCGCGTCAAGGCGCGGATCGATCTGAAGCATTCGCAACAGCGCGGCAAGGCCGCCAAGGCGAAACTGGAAGAAAAGGCCGGGAAACCGCAGGCCGCGGCATCCGGCGCCGTGGCGCCGAAAAAAGGCGGCGGGGAAGCGGCGAAAAAGGCGGCCACGGATCAGAAAAAAGCCGGTTCCGAGTCGAGTCCAGTCAAGAAATCCGAAAAGCAGCCGCCGAAGGAAAAACAATGATTCGGCTTGGATGATCGGCGTCTTCCGTTTCTTTGCGCCGCTGGCGTTTTGGCGAGAGAATTCAGGCCTCTCGCAAAGATCGCAGAGAACGCAAAGGGTAAGGCCTTCCGTCTTCCGTCTTCCGTCTCACATCTTACTTTTCTTCGCGCCCTTGGCGTCTTGGCGAGAGAAACCCGCCTCACGTCCTTACCAGGGATCAGGGTTCAGGGGTTAGAATTCCTGTATGACTAACCATCTTTCCTGACATTTTTCAGGTATTCCCTGACGGTGTCACT
>CAZHOU010000129.1:0-4994 GCA_964534165.1 uncultured Zetaproteobacteria bacterium | reverse complement strand
GTCGGCGACAATTGTGTCATGTATACGTCAATCGGCATCCTTCACCTCGTCGGTCGTGGTTCGCATGCGAGTGCGGATCAGCTCAGAAACGGTTGCAGACATAGCGGGCGGCGGCCACGATTTCCTCCACGCTCGGCAGTGTCATGCGCTCGAGATTGGCGGCATAGGGCATCGGCGCGTCCTTCTGCGTCACGCGAATGACCGGGGCATCGAGGTCGTCAAAGCCCTTTTCCATGATCCTGGCCGAGATCTCGGCGCCGACACCGGAAAAACGCCAGCCTTCCTCGATCACCACGGCGCGATTGGTTTTGGCCACGGAGGCCAGAATCAAGGCCTCGTCCAGCGGCCGGATCGTACGCGGATCCACGACTTCGGCCTCGATTCCCTGCTTGGCCAGCGCCGCGGCGGCCTTGAGCGCCAGGCCGGTCATGCGCGAATGGGCGATCAGACTCACGTCCCTTCCTTTTCTCTTCACATCCCCCTTGCCAAGCGGGATCAGGTATTCTTCATCGGGCACCTCGCCGATGTCGCCGTAGAGCAGTTCGTTTTCGATAAAGATGACCGGGTCGTTGTCGCGAATGGCTGACTTCAGCAGCCCCTTGGCGTCCACCGGATTCGAGGGCATGACCACCTTCAGTCCCGGCACGTTGACCATCCAGTTCTCCAGACTCTGCGAATGCTGCGCCGCAACCCGGGCGGCGGCGCCTCCGGGACCGCGGAAGACCATCGGCACGGGATACATGCCGGCGGACATGTAGTGCATCTTGGCGGCGGCATTGACGATCTGGTCCATGGCCAGGATGGCGAAATTCCAGGTCATGAACTCGATGATCGGTCGCAGGCCGGCCATGGCCGCGCCCACCCCCAGGCCTGCGAAACCCAGTTCGGTGATCGGCGTGTCGATCACCCTCTTGGGTCCGAAGCGATCCAACATGCCTTGGGAAACCTTGTAGGCGCCGTTGTATTCGGCGACTTCCTCGCCCATCAGGAAGACGCTGTCGTCGCGCTCCATCTCCTCGCACATGGCCTGATTCAACGCTTCGCGGTAGGTGATCTTGCTCATGGCCGGTCGGATCCTTCGGGATAGGGGTAGGCGCCTGCGATCGGATCGGCGTACACATCCCGCCACAACTCGCTTGCTTCCGGTTCCGGCTGGGACTCGGCCGCCTTGGTGATGGCGTTGATTTTCTTTTTGATTTCCCTGTCCTTTTGCTTGAATTCGTCCTCGGTGGCGAGTCCCGCCTCGATCATCTGCACCTGCAGCCGGGCGATCGGGTCGCGGCCCGTCCGCCATTCCTCCACTTCCTCGCGCGTACGATAGGTCGCGGGATCGGACATGGAATGGCCGCGATAGCGGTAGGTGATGGCCTCGACGATGATCGGTCCCTCGCCCGAGCGCGCATGTTCGATGGCCTCGCGCATCCGGCGCTCGACTTCCAACACATCCATGCCGTCGATCTGCATGCCGGGGACCTTGAAACTGATGCCGCGCTTGAAAAGGTGCGTTTCCGCCGAAGCGCGGTCCAGGGCCGTGCCCATCGCATATTGGTTGTTTTCCACGACGAAAACGATGGGAAGCTTCCACAACGAGGCCATGTTCAGGGATTCATACACCGCCCCCTGATTGATGGCGCCGTCGCCCAGGAAACACAGGGTGACGCGACCGTCGCCGCGATACCAGGAGGAAAAGCCGAAACCGAGGCCCACCGGAACCTGCTCGGCGACGATGCCGTTGCCGCCGGCGAAGTTGTGCTCACGATCGAACATGTGCATGGAACCGCCCTTGCCCTTGACGATGCCGCCGGCGCGGCCCAGAAGTTCCGCCATGACGGCGACTGGATCGGCACCGCGGGCCAGGACATGGCCGTGATCGCGGTAGCCGGTCAGAATGTAATCGCTTTCCTCGGCGGCGTGATTGGCGCCCACGCACACGGCCTCCTGGCCGTTGCACAGATGGCAGAATCCGCCGATCTTCTTCAGACCGTAGAGCTGACCCGCCTTTTCCTCGAAACGGCGGATGAACAGCATCGAATCGTGCATGGCATGCAGGGTCTCGACGCTGTAGGACCGTCCTTCGTGGCGCAATACGTGCTCACCTTTGCCCGCATCCCTTTTTTTGGCCGACATGAACTCTCCCCGGTGAAGCTGACATTGCGCATCCTGCCGCAGGCGAATGCCAGCGGCAAGGTGAGGTGATGCGACGGGAACAGGTGCCGGTCGCAACGGCCGAAGAACAAAAAAGGCTTGACAAGGCCCAGGTGGTTTCCAGGATTGGCACTCTCCCGGCGAGAGTGCTAAAAATAGCTTGCCGGGGGGTTGAACCGGGTTCGCCCGGTCCCCATACAACCATTATCCTAGATCGAGACAAGGAGTAGAGTGATGGCAACAAAGGTTCGTCCTTTGCATGATCGCGTAATCGTACGCCGTCTGGAAGAAGAGGAGAAATCCGCCGGCGGCATCATCATTCCCGATACCGCGAAAGAGAAGCCCATCCAGGGCGAAGTCATTGCCGTGGGCAACGGCAAGATTCTGGAAAACGGTGAAGTGCGTCCGCTGGACGTCAAGAAAGGCGACCGTGTGATCTTTTCCAAGTACGCCGGAACCGAGATCAAGCTCGACGGCGTTGAATACCTGATGATGCGCGAGGATGACATCCTCGGCGTGATCGAATCCTGAGAATCCAAGTAGAAACAAGGAGAAAAGACAAATGGCTGCCAAAGAAATTCATTTCAGTGAAAACGCCCGCACCCAGATGATGCGCGGCGTGAACACGTTGGCGGATGCCGTCAAGGTGACGCTGGGCCCCAAAGGGCGCAACGTGGTGCTCGAAAAGTCCTGGGGCGCCCCCACGATCACCAAGGATGGCGTGACCGTCGCCAAGGAGATCGAACTCGAGAACAAATTTGAGAACATGGGTGCGCAGTTGGTGAAGGAGGTGGCCTCCAAGACCTCCGATGTCGCCGGCGACGGCACCACCACGGCCACGGTGCTGGCCCAGGCCATCGCCCGCGAAGGCATCAAGGCCGTCGTTTCGGGCATGAACCCGATGGATCTGAAGCGAGGCGTTGACAAGGCCGTCGATTCCCTGGTGGACGAGCTGGAGAAGCTTTCCAAGGAGGTCAAGAACAAGGAGGAGATCGCCCAGGTCGGCACGATTTCGGCCAACGGCGACGAGGAAGTCGGCCGTATCATCTCCGATGCCATGGACAAGGTCGGCAAGGAAGGGGTGATCACGGTCGAGGAGGCCAAGGGTCTTGAGACCGAGCTGGAGGTTGTCGAAGGCATGCAGTTCGACCGCGGCTATCTGTCGCCGTACTTCGTCACCGACGCCGATCGCATGGAAGCCGAGATCGAGGATCCCTACATCCTGTTGCACGAGAAGAAGATCTCGAACATGCGTGATCTGCTGCCGTTGCTCGAGAATGTGGCCCGTTCCGGCAAGCCGCTGGTGATCATCGCCGAGGATATCGAGGGCGAGGCCCTGGCCACGCTGGTGGTCAACAAGATGCGCGGCGTGGTCAAGGTGGCTGCCGCCAAGGCCCCGGGCTTCGGCGACCGCCGCAAGGCCATGCTGGAGGATATGGCCATCCTGACCGGCGGCAAGGTCATCTCGGAGGAGTTGGGCCTGAAGCTCGAGAACGTGGGTCTCGAGGATCTCGGTCGTGCCGGCAAGGTGAAGATGACCAAGGACACGACGACGATCGTCAACGGTGCCGGCGCCAAGGCCGACATCGAGGCCCGGATCAATCAGATCCGCAAGCAGATCGAGGACACCACCTCCGATTACGACCGCGAGAAGCTGCAGGAGCGGCTGGCCAAGCTGGCCGGCGGCGTGGCCGTGATCAAGGTCGGCGCCGCCACCGAGGTGGCCATGAAGGAGAAGAAGGACCGCGTCGAGGATGCGTTGCACGCCACGCGCGCGGCCGTCGAGGAGGGCATCGTGCCCGGCGGCGGCGTGGCCCTGCTGCGCGCCCGCAAGGCCCTGGAGGACCTGAAGGGCGAAAATCACGATCAGGACGTGGGCATCGGCATCGTGCGCCGGGCCATCGAGGAACCTTTGCGCCAGATCGTGGCCAACGCCGGCGGTGAGCCTTCGGTGATCATCAACGATGTCGTGTCGAACAGCAATGCGTCCTACGGCTACAACGCCGCGACGGACGAGTTCGGCGATCTCTTGCAGATGGGCGTGATCGACCCGACGAAGGTGACGCGTTCGGCGCTGCAGAACGCGGCCTCCGTCGCCGGCCTGCTCATCACCACCGAGGCCATGGTGGCCGAGATCCCGAAGAAGGAAGAGCCCCCCGCTCCGGGCGCCGGCGGCGGCATGGGTGAGATGATGTAAGCATCCCGCATGGGATGGCAATCCGGGCGGCCTTCACGGCCGCCCTTTTTGCATTCGGATGGGGAAAACAAGGACAAGGCCATTACGCGGTGGGCATCCCTTCCTGTTATTGCGAGGCGGGCCTGCCTGCAGGCAGGTGCAAGCCCGAGATTGCTTCGCCTTCGGCTCGCAATGACCGGTGGTTTGAGATTGCCACGCTCGCTTATGCTCGCTCGCAATAACGGAACTGTCACCGCTTTCCCTTAGGCCTCGGTCCTCAGTCCTCGCACCTCAGTCCTCAGTCCCCTGACCCCCGACCCCTGTCTTCGGATCAGGGCATCAGGCCGTTGTGGACGACGCCGCGGCGCGGCTCCGCCATCCAGTCGGCCACGGCCTCGCGCCAGCGGCGGTAATGGGGGGTTTGTTTGTGCGCCGCCGCCCCCTCGGCGTCGGCGTAGGCCTCGTAGAGGACGAAACGACTCGGGTCGTCCGCCTCCTGCAAGACATCGAAGCGACGGTTTGCGGGTTCCCTCACCGAGGCTTCGTGGTTGGCGCGCGTGGCGGCGATGAAGTCCTCGATGTGTTCCTCCTTGACATGCACATAAACCAGCGTGACGTACATAAGCGCCTCCCGAACAAGAATGGTTCACGATCGTAGACCGGCATGCGGCGT
>CAZHOU010000128.1:0-4996 GCA_964534165.1 uncultured Zetaproteobacteria bacterium | reverse complement strand
TTCTATCAGGGTCGGCATTCAAACAGAAATGATTTGGGTCAATTTTTTCGCACATTTTACACCTGAGGGGGGCAGGCCTATAATCGCTTTTCATGGGAAAGGGAAACGGGTTGCCGGCCGCCGATGTCTTCGGATTTCTGAGAAACATTCCCATGTTTCGGGAGATGAACCCCGCGCATCTCCGGTATATCGCCTCGCAGGCATCCACGATCGATCTGGCCAAGGACCAGTTTGTCTTCCACAAGGGCGATCGCTGCAAAGTGTTCTACGTCACCATTCGCGGCAATATCAAAATCTCGTTTCTTTCGGTGGAGGGCAAGGAGCATGTAGCCCGCATCGTGGGACCGGGTCAGAGCTTTGCGGAGGCCATTGCTCTTCTTGAGCAACCGAGTCCGGCCATGGTGCAGGCGATCACTGCGGCGCGGGTGTTGCTGATCCCCAAGGATGCGATCTTCAAGTGCATCCATGAGCATCCGTCCTGCGCACTCGGGATGCTGGGCGGATTGTGCCGCCGCTTGCATCTGTTGGCTCTGGAACTGGAATCCGTGACCTTGAATTCGAGTCAGCAGCGGGTGATCGGTTTTTTGCTGCAACATAACGAGTTGAACGATCCATCACAAAACGGGACGAAGATCACTCTGCCGGCAACCAAGTCGACCATTGCCTCGCATCTGAATCTGACTCCCGAAACCTTCTCCCGCATTCTGCACAGGCTCGGGGACGAGGGGCTGATCAGCGTCAAGGGAAAAACCATTCAGGTGCACGATGTCGAAAAGTTGCGCACCTATGGCTGGTGAGTTCGGGATCATGTTCATGGTCCGAACAAGGATGGGCAAGCCCGTCGCCCGGATCGCAGCCTGGCTGTTGCTGTTCATTCCCTTGACCGTCGGTGCCGGTGGGCTGCATGTCCGCGATGGACATGAAACCGCTTTCCCGTACGGGTTGTACGAAATCCGTGGCTATCCGATGGAGATGAACAAGGACGGACGGTTCCGAATCTATTCCGGTTCAACCACCTTTGTCGAGGGGACGTTTCAGATCAAGGGCCGTGAGATGATCTTCTACGATCGCGGTGGACGCTACGCCTGTCGGGGCAAGCGATTGAATCCCGGTCGCTATTACTGGGCCGTCCACGACCGCAGCCTGTATCTGATGCTCATCAAGGATCGCTGCGGCGCCCGCAGTTCCGCTTTCCTCGAAGCGCCGCTGAAGATGAAATCGGGGTCTTCGGCGCCGTAATCGCAGTCTTCCTCAATCCCCGGTGCAAAGGCGTTCCACGAGCTGGCGCACGGTGGGGATAAAGCCATCGGCATAGAAGGGATCCTCGGCAAAACGATAGGCGGAGTGGCCGGCGAACATCAGATGTGTGTCGGGATCAGCGCCGTGGGCGATCTCCTGCAGGCTCTTCTGGATGCAAAAGCTTCGTGGATCCGCCTTCTTGCCCGTGGTTCCGAGTTCATTGCAGGCCCAGTTCGAAAACAGGCATTGGGAGAGGCAGCCCATGCAATCCAGTTGATCCTTCCGAATTTCCTGTGCCTTTTCGGGCGTCACGAAAACGAGTGTGGATTCGGGTGTGGGCAGTGCCTTGGTGAAGCCGTCCCGGATCCAGGGCTGGAGGCGCTGCAGATCATGCTTGGTGATGTACACGGTGCGCTTGCGCACACCAAAGGTGAAGGCGCTGGTCAGGTCTCCGGTGGGATGATCGACAAAGGCAATCTGACGGTCGGAGCGCTCGTAGAGTTCGTGCATGAAGCTGTTGTAAACCGCGGAGGAATAAAAGCCCGTCGGGGAAAAACGGTTGAGCACGATATCTCCCTCCTTCAGGGTACGCAGGCGCGCTTTCCAGGCATCCGAGATCGGGCTTTCCTTGGTGAGAAGAGGCCGTGTTCCGAATTGGAAAGCAATGGGGCCAATCTCGGGGTTGTCCATCCAGTCTGTCCATTCCCGCAGAAACCAGACACCACCGGCCATGATGACCGGCGTTTGTTGAAGGCCGAATTCGTTCATCGTCCGGCGCAATTCCACCACACGCGGGTAGGGGGGTTCCGGATGATTCGGATCCTCGGCATTCGATAGGCCGTTGTGCCCCCCGGCGCGCCAGGGATCTTCGTACACCACGCCTCCGAGCCATTCGGGGTATTTGCGGTAGGAACGCAGCCACAGGGCACGAAAAGCGCGGGCGGAGGATACGATCGGGTAATAGTAGACCCGGTATTGAGCCGCGATGGGAGCCAGACGGAAGGGCATGCCGGCACCGCAGGTGACGCCGTGGATCAGACCCTTTGCGCCTTCGAGCACGCCGTGCAAGACCTGCTCCGACGCCGCCATTTCCCACAGGACATTCATGTGGATCCGGCCTTCGCCACCGGCCACGTCATGGGCACGTCGTGCCTGGCTGATTCCGCCTTCGATGGAGTAGGCGATCAGCTCCTTGTGACGTTCACGCCGGCTCTTGCCGCGATAGATCAGTGGAATGATGTTGCCGTTCTCATCGATCTTGTCGGCGTTGACGGCGGAGAATGTGCCGACACCGCCGCTGGCCGCCCAGGCGCCGGAACATTCTCCGTTGGTGACGGCCACGCCCTTTCCACCCTCGACGAGCGGCAGCACTTCCTTGTCCGAGATGCGAAGCGGGGTCAGCGAGAAAGCCATGTTGGCCTCCAAGCCCAGGTTGTTGCAATCATTGCAGAAGATTACATCCTCTCAAGGCCGTTGGGAACCGGAGTTCATGAGCGCATGAAGGAGCCTTTTGCAGCCGATTTTTGCTGCGATCAGCAACGGCCACTGAGGCGATTGAGGTCCAGGGCCCTGGCCCAGATCTCGGGTCCGGCCTGGTTTTCCTTCAGACGCCAGCGCCAATTGCCCTTGATCGTCCCCGGTGTGTTGAGGCGGGCATGGCTGTCCAGAGAAAGCAAGTCCTGCATCGTGATGATTGTAAGCTTGGCCACGGATTGCAGGGCCAGCTGGATCAGGGGCCAGGGCATGTCCCCGGCGTTGAGATCCGCATACTCCTGAACGCGGGCACGCGTGGCGGCGTCGAGCTTTTTGAACCAGCCTAGGGTGGTGTCGTTGTCGTGCGTTCCGAGGTAGACGACATTGTCGGGACCGAAGTTCCCCGGCAGATGCGGGTTGTCGGCATGGCCGTCGAAGGCGAATTGCAGCACCTTCATGCCGGGCAAGTGGAAGCGCTTGCGCAGGGCCGTGACCTCGGGTGTGATGAAACCCAGATCCTCGGCTACCAGCGGCAGACGACCGAAGCGGTCGAGGAGCGATTGCAACAATTGCTCCCCCGGGGCTTTGCGCCATTCACCCACCCGGCCGTCCGGGCGGGTGGCGGGGATGGCCCAGTAGCTTTCCAGGCCGCGGAAATGATCGATACGCAAGAGATGCATGCGTTGCAGCTGGGCGCGGATGCGCTTGATCCACCAGTCGAAACCGTCTCGCTCAAGTTGTTCCCAGCGGTAAAGGGGGTTGCCCCAGCGCTGGCCATCGGCGGAAAAATAGTCCGGTGGCACCCCGGCCACTTCCTCACAGAGGCCGGCTTCGTTGATGGTGAAGTATTCTTGGTGCGACCACACGTCCGCTGAATCGTGGGCGGCATAAATGGGAAGGTCGCCGAAAAGCAGGATATGGCGCGTTTCCGCGTAGCGTTTGAGCGCCTGCCATTGGCGCTCGAAGAGGAATTGCTCGAAGACGACCTCTTCGATGGTATCGGCATGCGTTTTGCGCGCCTCGTCCAAGGCTTCTTTCTCCCGCTGCCTGAGCGCCCGGGGCCAGCGCCACCAGGGCACCCCCCGGCGCGATCGTTTCAGGGCCGTGAACAGCGCGAAATCATCCAGCCATCCGGCGTTTACCGATCGAAAGCGCTGCATTTCTTCCACCAATTCGGGCCGGGTGTGGGGGTTGCGCCGGAAACGCTCGGCGGCCGCTTTGCGAGCCGCTGCGAGCTTGCCGGGACGTTTGGCGTCAGCCAGCTCGGACTCGGCAATCCAACCTTGCTCCACACATTCTTGCAGATCGATCAGATTGGGGTCGCCCGCAAAGGAAGAGATGGATTCGTAGGGCGAGGCATTCCCGTGGGTGGGTCCGATCGGAAGGAACTGCCAGACGGAGAAGCCACCGCTGCAAATGGAATCGATGAACCGGCGCGCCTCCATTCCGAGTACACCCTTGGGACCGGGGCCCGGCAGGGAAGGGATGTGCAGGAGCACACCGGAACGGCGGCGGTCGATCCAATGGCTGGCCGCATGAGCATCTTGCCCTCGTTCATGCGTCATGCAAGCCCAATCCTCGCGGCCGGTGGGAGGCAGGCAACGATGAATGGCGGTTTGCTTAGAGCGGCTTTGGGCGGCACCCGTTCGAAGAACCCGGATCAGCTTCCGCGGCGCATGGTGCCGCCGTCCTCGGCGCCGCCGCCGCCCTCGGAGATCGGCACCTCCAGCGAGGGTGGTGGACGCTCGCCGATCAGACGGTACAGTGTGCGCAAGTGTTGCCGGTAAAGGCGATCGAAATTTTTCACCGTTGCACTGGGGTTGTAATCCCCGAACCACCAGCACCAATCCGAACCCTCGCAGATACGCAACTGTTCCAATGCCGCTTCTCGTCGCTCCGGGTCGAGGCCGCCGCCCGCGAGAGCACGGTCGAATGCATGCTTGGCCTCGGTGAGCAATTCCCAGGCTCGGGTTTTGGCTGCATCCCCGATCCAGGTGGAAAGATTGCCGTAGACCCATGAACCGGCGCGCAGAGAATGAAGTTCCGGTTGCTTCGGGTGGCGGGAAAGATAATCGTGAAAGGTGGTCAGTTCATAATCCTTGTGATCGATGATGGCCTGATACAACGTCGTCAGAAAGGGCAGGCCGTTTTGCGGGTAGTGCTCCCATGCGTTTTCCCCGTCCATGATGATGGCGACGATCGGCGCCGACTTGCCCCGGGTTCGATGGTGGATTCCGGCCAGCTCATGCATGAAGTTGGCCACGGCATCGGAGGTGTCCCAATG
>CAZHOU010000127.1:0-5014 GCA_964534165.1 uncultured Zetaproteobacteria bacterium | reverse complement strand
GATGGCGGATCCTGGACGGCCTGAATCGCCGCCAGCAGCGCCGGGGCGGCGGTCTCCGTCCGCAGGATGCGCGGGCCGAAGGCGAGGGGTGTGAAACCGGCAGCCGCCATCCTCTCCACCTCGTCTTCGCTGAAGCCCCCTTCCGGACCCACGGCCAGGCGGATCTCTCGGGCGGCGGCGATTTCGGGGCGCGCGTCCGCCCACGATCGGTCGGCGTGCGGGTGCAGCAGGTAACATGCGCCTTGCAAGGGTCCCGCCGGTAACGTCTCCCGCCAGGTGAGGGTTGGCAGGCTTGTGCGGCCGCTCTGTTCCGCCGCCTCAAGGATGATCTTGCGCCAGCGTTCGAGGCGCAAGGCCAATTTCTCTCCCGACAGCTTGAGGTCGGAGCGCCGGCAACGCGCGATCTCAAAGCCGGCGGCTCCAAGCTCCGTACCCTTCTGCAACACGGTCTCAACCTTGTCGTTGCGGCAGGCGGCCTGCACGATGTACACACGGCAAGGCAATTCACGATCCACGGCAAGGTGGGCATCGATGCGACAGTGAGTCTCGTGCCTGTGGAGCGCGCAGACGACAGCCTCGAACTCGCCGCCGCGGCCGTTGAACAGCACGATGCGTGTGCCCGGACGCACACGCATGACACGAGCCAGGTAGTGATGCTGTTCGGTTGCCAGAGTGAGTTCCATTCCAGTCGCCAGTTCGTGGTCGATGTAGATTCTTGGAGTCCGCATGGGGGGATTCGGCCGCAAAAGATCCGTCCTGGCAAGCCCTGCTCTTGACCGGGTGCCGATACGGGCCATGATGCGCGCATGTTTTTCGGTGCCCTTGATGCCCAGGATTGGTTGCCGGTCCGCCATTGGCGGGCGGAAGAAGATGGGGTTTCAGCGGACATGGCGGCGGTGCTGACGCGCACGGGCTCGCTCACCCGTTTTCTCGAACGCCATTACGGCATGCGTCTGGTCGTTCGCGTGCATGATCAATTCGTGGATCGGGCGCTGGCACCGGAGGCCGCGCTTCTTCTTTGCGAACACGGGGCACAGGCGCTGCGCCGGCGCGTGTCCTTGCTGCACCGGAATGCGGTGATGTTCGATGCCGAGTCGGTGTTGCCGCTGGCGTACTTGCCGGCCGATCTTTTGCGGGCCCTTGAGAAGGGTGGAAGCCCTCTTGGAAATTTGCTGCTCGATCGTGGACTGTCGCTGTCACGCTCGGACCTGTGCGTGGCCCGAATCAAAGGGCAGGGTTTGTATGGCGGCTGCTGGGCCCGGCGCTCGGTGTTGCGCTCGGATGCAGGTACGCGGGCGCTGGTCGTGGAAGTCTTCCGGCCTGAAATCTGGCAGCGCATCGCGCAAACGGACCGCCGTTTTCGCACATGAACTTCCGTCCCGTCGGCTCGGCGCAGGATTGGCTTCACTTGCTGCGTATCGATCGGCCGGTGGGCTATTGGCTGCTTTTGTGGCCGACCTACTGGGGGCTGCTGGCGGCCTCTTCGGGGCGGCCGCATCTGAAAAACCTGGTGGTCTTCACACTGGGGGTGTTTTTGATGCGTTCGGCGGGCTGCATCATCAACGATTTTGCCGACCGGGACTTCGATCCCCATGTGGAACGGACGAAAACACGACCCCTGGCCGCCGGCCGCATCGCTCCGGGGGCGGCGTTGGCGGGTTTCGCACTGCTGCTCCTCGTGGCGTTCGCTCTCGTTGTGCTTACCTCGCGGCTGGTGGTCGAACTGGCCGTCGTCGGTGCGTTGTTGGCCTCGATCTATCCCTTTCTCAAGCGATTTACCCACTTTCCGCAGGCCTGGTTGGGTATGGCCTTCGGTTGGGGCGCGGTGATGGCGTGGGCGGCGGAGCGGGGCAGTGTGACGGATTCGATCACCCCCTGGGTGCTTTTCGCCGCCAATATCTGCTGGTCGCTTTCCTACGACACGGCGTATGCGATCGGCGATCGTGTGGATGATGTGAAGATCGGAGTCAAATCCACAGCCCTATGGTTTGGCGGGCATGCCGTCGCGGCCGTGATCCTGCTGGCCCTGTCCATGCTGGTCCTGCTTGCCCTTGCTGTCCGCCCTTTTGATTCCCATGTTTGGCTGGGATGGGGATTGGCGGCGGGCTGGCAGTGCTTGCTGCTGTGGCGGTTGTATCGCAAGGGTGAGGCATGGAGCTTTCGCTTCTTTCAACTCTCGCACTGGGTTGGGGCCTTGTTTTGTCTCGGCCTCGTCCTGTAATTCATTCCATGTCCGGCCCCTAGCCAACTTGCAAAAGGTGGCTTGCCGAACAATAATGATCAAGAAATACAATGAATTGGGGGAGTGCGAGATGGGAAATTCCCGGTTCCTTTTGCGGGCGTCGATGAATGGCACCTGCAAGAAGCCGGAGGGGAAGGCCAATCACTTCGAGCGCATCCTGGTTGCACGTCTGCTGCGGGCGCTGGGCAGACCACCGATTCGATTGCAACTGTGGGATGGAAGCTGCGCCTGCGGTGACGGCAGGATTGTAGCCACCGTTCATATCCTCAACCGGCGCACTTTGTGGCAGTTGCCCCTGAACCCGAATCTCGTTTTCGGGGACGCCTACACGGCGGGTGATATCGAGGTTGAAGGGGATCTGGTGGCTTGCTTGCGAGCGATTTATGAGGTCATGCCGATGCAGGCGGATGCCGGGAAATTCAATTTCTTGTTGCAGAGGTTGTGGCGCCCGAAGGGCAACGGCCTTGCGGCTGCCCGCAGGAACATTCAATCCCATTATGATCTTGGCAACCGCTTCTACCGCCTGTGGCTGGACGACGAGATGGTGTACAGCGGCGCCTACTATCGAGGCCGTGATTGTAGCCTGAAGGCTGCCCAACAGGCGAAGATGCAGCGCATTTGCCGCAAGCTGAGGATCTCCCCCGGCGATCATGTGGTGGAAATCGGTTGCGGCTGGGGCACTCTTGCACGGTATATCGCCCGTCACTGCGGTGCCAGGGTGAAGGCCTACAACATTTCGCCGGCCCAGCTTCGCTATGCCTGGGAGCGCACCCGGCAGGAGGGGCTGACGGATCGGATCGAATATATCGAAGACGATTATCGCAACGTCAAAGGTGAATTCGACGTGCTTGTTTCCGTCGGCATGCTGGAGCACGTCGGGGTGGAGAATTTTCCAGCATTCGGGAGGATGATGGATTCCTGCCTGAAGGGGAACGGACGTGCCCTGATTCAATCGGTGGGGCGCAACCGTCCGGAGCCGATGAGCGGCTGGATCGAGCGCCGCATCTTTCCCGGCGCCTATGTTCCGGCCCTGAGTGAGATGCTGCAACTGGTCGAGCCGCATGGGTTCTCCATGCTCGGGGTCGAGAACTTGCGCCTTCACTACGCCCGTACGTTGCAGGACTGGCTGGCGCGCTTCAATGCCGCCGCTGTCGAGGTCGAAGAGATGTTCGATGCCGCTTTCGTGCGTGCCTGGCGACTGTATCTGGCGGGATGTTGCGCCGCCTTTGCGGCCGGAAGCGTGCAGCTCTTTCAATTGCTTTTGGCCCGACCGGGGTGCAATGAGTTGTTGTTGCGGCACGGCCAACCGCGGCTCGAGGGGCGCGCTTGAATTCCACGGTCGGGTGGATACAATGGTAAACTTAAACAAGGGGGCGATTTGGTCTCGACGGAGATGCTGAACCCCATGGTGCATGCCGGGTCGCCGCACCCGTAAAAAACGGCAACGGCAAATAACTGCCAACGACGACGTAGAACTCGCTTACGCTGCGTAAGTGACCCTGTCGGACAGCTTGCCCATCGGCTGACCGAACAGGGCCATCAAGATGGGCTCGCCCTGCCGGCTGGAGGTTCGTGGCAGCAAGGTCAGAATCCCAACGAACCGACCCGATGATGGCCTTGTCCGTTCGGTTTTCACCGGGTGCTGGATGAACGGACTAAGCATGTAGATCCGTGGGTTGATGGTCTCCGGACGCGGGTTCGAATCCCGCCGCCTCCACCAGTTAAGTTCCGGTAACGTTTGTGCGCTTTTGTCGCCCGGCTCCAGGGCGAGGCATCGCAACTTCCGAAAATTGTCTTATTCCATACTCCAAATGCCGTCTTCGCAGGCTTGACAGCGGAAAACCGGCGCTGATAGTTATGCGAACCTTGCGCCCTGAACCAAGGCGCTTGCGCTTGCATGCGGCCACGGGCGCCTGCGAGCAAGGAAGAAGATTCCGGGGGAGGTAATGGGAGCAGCATACCTGACCACGCAATATGCCCCGATTTTCGTCTTTATCTGCATCGCCCTGTTGATGGGGGTGCTGCCGTTGCTTCTTACCCTGTTCGTGGCCACCCAAAAGCCCGATCCTGAAAAGCTTTCTGCTTATGAATGCGGTTTCGAGGCCTTTGAAGATGCGCGCATGCAGTTCGATGTCCGTTTTTATCTCGTGGCCATTCTCTTTGTCGTCTTCGATGTGGAGACGGCGTTCATGTTCCCGTGGGCCGTGGTGCTTGATCAGATCGGTCTTTTCGGCCTGATCGAGATGCTGCTCTTTCTCGCCATTCTGCTGGTCGGCTATGTGTATGCCTGGAAGAAAGGGGCGCTGCAGTGGGAATAGAGGGGGTTCTGGACAAGGGCTTCGTCACCACCACGGCCGACAAGATCATCAACTGGGCTCGTGCCGGTTCGCTGTGGCCGATGACCTTCGGCCTTGCCTGTTGCGCCGTGGAGATGATGCATGCCGGCGCCAGTCGCTACGACCTGGACCGTTTTGGCGTTGTTTTCCGCCCCAGTCCCAGGCAGTCGGATGTCATGGTCGTGGCCGGGACGCTTGTCAACAAGATGGCGCCGGCGCTGCGCAAGGTGTACGATCAGATGTCCGAGCCCCGCTGGGTGATTTCGATGGGCTCCTGCGCCAACGGCGGCGGCTACTATCACTATTCGTATGCGATTACCCGTGGCTGCGACCGCATCGTGCCCGTCGATATCTATGTCCCGGGATGCCCCCCGACAGCGGAGGCCCTGCTCTATGGTGTGATCCAGTTGCAGGAAAAAATCAAGCGCACCAATAC
>CAZHOU010000126.1:0-5055 GCA_964534165.1 uncultured Zetaproteobacteria bacterium | reverse complement strand
TTCGAGCATTTCTACGGCCAACAAAAACTGTAAACAACGCTGGGATCTCTAACAGCTTAGAGAAGCAAGGAAACGTAACGAAATTGATAATATTGAGTCATTCAAGATTAAACGATAGATTACCTAAAAATGCGCTTCACCCGACCTCCTACGTCGGCGGGTGAGCATGGTTGTCATGCCAGCAATTCGGGTACGGCCGCCAGGGCCTCGGCCAGCTTTTCCGGCCGGCTGCCGCCGCCCATGGCCAGGTCCGGCTTGCCGCCGCCCTTGCCGCCGCAGATCTCCGCCACCTTGCGCACGAGATCGCCGGCGCGGAACGTATCACTCAGATCCTTGGTCACGCCGGCGACCAACTGCACCTTGCCCTCTTTCCTCTGGCCGCAGACGATCACCCCGGACTTCAACTTCGCCTTGGCCTTGTCCATGAAATCGCGCAGATCGGCGATGCCTTCCACCTCCGCGGTGAGAAGCTTGAAACGACGACCCTTTGCTTCCACCGTACGTGCGGAGGCGATCAGATCGTCGAGAACGCCGGTGTCCGCCTTCGCCTTCAACGCCGCCAACGCCTTCTCCTGCGCCCGCGTTCGTTCAAGCAGGCCTTGCACCGCCTCCGGCACCGCATGCGGTCGCGTTTTGAGCAGAGCCGCCGCTTCATGGAGCGACTTGCTGTCGGCCACAAAGCTGCGGTAGGCCGCCTCCCCCGTCAGCGCCTCAATGCGCCGCACGCCGGCGGCGACCCCGGATTCGGAGACGATGCGGAACAGGGCGATGTCCCCCGTGCGGGCCACGTGCGTGCCGCCGCAGAGTTCGGTGGAGAAGGCGGCCGAGACCACGCGCACCTCATCGCCGTACTTTTCGCCGAACAGGGCCATGGCCCCCTGCTCCACCGCCTCCTCCCGTGACATCAGGCGCGTGACCACGGCCTCGTTGGCACGGATGGCGGCATTGACCTCGGCTTCGATGGCCTGCAGCTCCTCGGGGATGAGGGCGCGATGATGCGTGAAATCGAAGCGCAGGCGATTGGGCGCTACGAGCGACCCCGCCTGTTTCACATGCCCGCCCAGCCGGCGGCGCAGCACCGCATGCAAGAGGTGGGTGGCCGTATGATTGCGGCGGATGGCATCCCGGCGCTCGACGTCGACCTCGAAGCGGGCGGTCTCGCCTCTGCGCATCTCGCCTTCTTTGACCACTCCGACATGCACGTGCAGGTCCGCCAGCAACTTCTTCGTATCCCGAACCTCGAACACCCCATGCTCGGAGGTGACCACACCGCGGTCTCCGACCTGACCACCGGACTCGCCGTAGAACGGCGTCTGGTTCGCAAGCAGCCACCCTTCCTCCCCGGTTCCAAGGACGTCCACCGCTCTTCCGTCCTTGATCAGACCCGTGACGACGCCCTCGGCCGTCAGGGTGCTGTAACCAAGGAATTCCGTCGGTCCGTGTTTCTCGCGCAGCTCGAACAGGTCTTTCGGCAGCGACGCCTCCCCCGAGCCGCTCCAGGCCGCCCGGGCCCGCTGTTTCTGCTCCTCCATGCAGGCCTCGAAACCGGCGACATCAAGACGGATGTCGCGATCCTTCAGGATGTCCGCGGTCAGATCCAGGGGAAAGCCGTAGGTGTCGTACAAGGTGAACAACGTGCGGCCCGGGATGACCCCCCCCTTGCCCGCTGCATTCGCGGCCTGCTCGACCAGTCTGAGGCCCTTGTCCAGGGTGCGGATGAAGCGCTCCTCCTCGATACGGATGACTTCCTCGATGTTCCTCTGATTCTCCTTCAACTCCACATAATGCTCACCCATTTCATGAACGAGCGTTTCGACCAGCTTGTAGATGAAAGCATTTTTCATTCCAAGAAGACGACCGTGACGGCAGGCGCGGCGAAGAATGCGACGCAGCACGAAACCGCGCCCCTCGTTGGACGGCAACACGCCGTCGGCCAGCAGGAATGAAACGGAACGCAGATGGTCGGCCAACACGCGCAGGGATACGTCCTTCGCCTCATCGCGGCCGTATTCGGTGCCGGTGATCTCGCAGGCGGCGGCGATCAGGGCGCGGAAAAGATCGATGTCGTAATTGCTGTGCACCCCCTGCATGACGGCGGCGATGCGCTCGAGTCCCATGCCGGTGTCGACCGAGGGTTGCGGCAGCGGCGTAAGCTTGCCGTTTGTGTCACGGTCGTACTGCATGAACACCAGGTTCCAGATCTCCACAAAGCGATCGCCCCCCTCCTCCGGTGTGCCCGGCGGACCGCCGGCGACCTCCGGGCCGTGGTCGTAGAAGATCTCGGAGCAGGGGCCGCAGGGCCCGGTGTCGCCCATGGACCAGAAGTTGTCGGCGGCACCGATCCGCGCCAGCCTGCTCGCATCCACGCCGATGTGTTGCAACCACACCTCCGCCGCCTCGTCGTCTTCTTCGAAGACGGTGACGAAGAGTCTCTGCGGCGGGATGGCCAGATCACGGGTGAGAAACTCCCATGCGTATTCGATGGCCTCACGCTTGAAATAATCGCCGAAGGAGAAGTTTCCCAGCATCTCGAAGAAGGTGTGGTGGCGGGCCGTATAGCCGACGTTCTCCAGGTCGTTGTGCTTGCCGCCGGCACGCACGCATTTCTGGCTTGAGGCCGCGCGCACGTAATCGCGCTTTTCGCGTCCGAGAAAGACGTTCTTGAACTGCACCATGCCGGCGTTGGTGAACAACAAGGTCGGATCGCCGTGGGGAATGAGCGAACTCGAAGGCACGATCCGATGCCCCCGAGCGGCGAAGTAGTTGAGAAAGCGTTGTCGGATCTCCGCTGTTTTCACATCAGGCCCCCGCCCCGGATCGCTCGTTCAGGCAGCACAGGATGGTCTGTGCATCGTAGCCCTTGCTGCGCAGGTAACGCGCAAGACGCTGCCACCGGCGTTCGTCGTTGAAACGCAGACCGTCGGGGTCCCGGGCGGCCAGCAATCGCCGGCAGGCGGCCTGAGGATCGAACTCCGACAGGGCATTCTCCCGGACGGTGGCGATCGCCGCCTCCTCCACGCCCCTTTGCGCCGCCCGGCGGGAAATCAGCCACGGTGTCTCCCCCCGCGCCATGCGGGCGCGGAAGAAGGCCTCGGCAAAGCGCAAATCGCTGAGGTAGCCGTTTTCCTTCAAGCGCGTCAACACCCGTTCGATGCAGTCGTCCGGATATCCCCGGCGCCGGAGCCGGTCCCGCAGTTCGCGCGCGCAGTGTTCGCGCCCCGCAAGCAGGCGCACAGCAAAGGCCACAGCAGCCCTCTCTTCTTCGTTGCGTGCGTTTGCAGACATCGTCCGTCAAGCGTGACGGACGAACCCGGATTTCGGACGGGGTCGCGTAAACATGAGGAGGTCCGGGCGATGGCTGGATTTCTTTTTCAGCCCTCACCGCCTGTTTGCGCGGCCTTGGGGATGGCCAGCCTGTCTTTGAGGGTGGCCTCGATCTTCTGCATCAACTCCGGGTGTTCCTTGAGGAAGGCGATGGCATTTTCACGTCCCTGACCGATCCTCTGGGTTTCAAGGGCATACCAGGCCCCACTCTTGTTGACCAGGCGATGCTCGACACCCATGTCGAGAACCTCGCCGGCATGGGAGATCCCCTCCCCGTACATGATGGTGAAGCGGGCCTGCTTGAACGGTGGCGCCAACTTGTTTTTCACCACTTTCACGCGCGTTTCGTTGCCCAGCACTTCGTCGCCCTTCTTGATGGTGCCGGTGCGGCGTACATCCAGGCGGATCGAAGCATAGAATTTCAGCGCATTCCCGCCCGTCGTGGTTTCCGGGTTTCCGAACATGACGCCGATCTTCATGCGGATCTGGTTGATGAAAATGACCGTGGTCTTGGTCCGGGAAATGGACGAGGTCAGCTTGCGCAGGGCCTGGCTCATCAGCCTTGCCTGCAGGCCCATGTGGGAATCGCCCATGTCCCCGTCGAGTTCCGCCCGGGGAGTCAGGGCCGCGACGGAATCGACAACGATGATATCGAGCGCCCCCGACCGCGTCAGCATATCCACGATCTCCAGCGCCTGTTCGCCGGAATCGGGCTGGGACACCAGCAGATCGTCGACCTGCACCCCGAGTTTCTCGGCGTAATTCACATCCAGGGCGTGCTCGGCATCCACGAAAGCGGCCGTGCCGCCGAGTTTTTGCGCCTCGGCCACGGCATGCAGGGCCAGCGTGGTCTTGCCGGAGGATTCGGGGCCGTAGATCTCGACCACGCGCCCCCGCGGATAGCCGCCGATGCCGAGCGCCGAATCCAGCGCCAGACTGCCGCTGGGGATGGCCTCCACCGCGACGACGCCCTGATCCCCCATGCGCATAACCGTTCCCTTGCCGAATTGCCGCTCGATTTGAGCCAATGCCGTTTCCAGTGCCTTGTTCTTTTCCGACATGTTTTCTTCCCTCTCTTCATGCTGTCATTCAGCCGCGCAAGTCGAACTCATCCAAAACGCGATAGCGGGCGCCGTTTTTGTTCAGCTGCGACTGAAACAGGGTGAGGCTCTCCGCCGTCCACTGTGCTTGCGGGGGTGGCGGCAATCCCTCCAAAACCTCGACCGCCACGGGCGCAGGAAAACCGCGCCGCCGTGCAAGCGTAAGATGCCCACGAAAAGGCTCCTCCCTGCTCACGTGCTTGCGAACTGTAGCATGCACGGCCCGCCGGCAACACCGGGCGAGGCTTCTCAGATTCCCACCGTCCGCCTCGATGCCCAACCAGAACACCCGCGCCCGCCCCGGGTGTGGAAAAAAACCGGCCTGCCCAAGACTCAAGAGCATCGGTGATGTTCTGTCCGCGCACTCGGCCAGCATGTCCTGCAGCATGGCGACCTTCTCCCCCTTCACCTCACCGTAAAAGGCCAGCGTGATGTGCCAATTCCGGGGCGGCACATCGCGCCATTCCGAAGCGGGGAGATGCAGGCAAGCCGCCTGCCACCAAGCCGCGATATCGTCCACAATGTCCGCCGGAATCTCCAGGGCCGCAAACAAGCGCATGCGTGCATGGTACTTCACCCGTGTGCAAAAACCATCGTAAAGTTTCCGGGAAGGCGCTAAATTTGTTCCTAG
>CAZHOU010000125.1:0-5096 GCA_964534165.1 uncultured Zetaproteobacteria bacterium | reverse complement strand
CTCATAGTTGACAAAGATTCCGGTTCGTTCCGTCCAGGCCGCCACCGGAATCTGAATGGAAGCCGCGCGCAGTGTCGCGGTCTTGATGCAGTCGAGCACAATCAGGTCGTCCAGGCCTTCGCAGGCCTGCCGCCAGCGCCTGGCCAGCGGTCCGGTCCCAAAGGGGTCCTGGGATGCAACGAGCAGGGTTCTCACGTTTCCCGCCTCCAGGGCTGCCAGCAGCGCCTCGGCGCCGCCCGAGGTGGTGAACATCGCGGCGCCAAAGGCGTTGGGGCCGGGAAGGGCCAAGGCGAGCTCCCCCCGCTCCCCCAGGATCTCCGCCAATGCGGCCATGGCCTTAACGCCGGCAATCCCCAGAGTCTCGGCAACCCCCACGAGCAGCGGTCGCCGCGCCCGGATCAGAGCCGCGGCGATTTTTCCTTCCATCCCCCGGCTGGAGATCTTCCGGGATCGCAAACGAATGCGGAGACGATCGAGCCATTCCGGGACCTCTGCCGGGGGGGCCAGGGCATGCAGGGAGCAGTAGGCCGTCGCCGGTATTGGGGTGCTGTGCAACAGGGCCAGGGTGGCTTTGTTACGGACGGCCTGGCGCACGGCGAGATCCATCATCGGCGCATGGGCGGTGAGATCGCCCGCGACCAGAACCGCATCGGATTGTTCGATCCCGGCGAGGCTGGGAGGGCGACGCTTCTCCATCGCTTGACCGACGGCCGTTACGGCCCCTTCCAGGGACGGGTCGACAAAGGCCGCGAAGAGGGCACCGGTGCGCTCGGCAAACTCCTTCATTGCGGCCAGGCACTCCAGATCCTCACGGCAGGAGGCCAGAACGCCCAATCCTCCACCGGCCTTTCGGATGCATCGTGCAGCGGCGCGCACGGCCTGCCGATACTCCACGGGATGGCCGTTCAGCCGCGGGATGAGCGGGCGTTCGGAATGTTCGGTGTAGGCATGGCCGTAGCGGCCGCGATCGCAGAGGAACCAGCGGTTGATCTCGGCATGGAATCGGTTGCGCACACGCCGCAGGGTGCCGTGGCGTGCACCCGGCAGTGTGTTGCAACCGACACTGCAATGGGGGCAGATCGACGGTGCGGTTTCGAGATCCCAGACGCGGGCGAACGTGCGCCGGAACACCTTGTCGGTGAAGACCCCGGTGGGGCATATCTCCACCAGGTTGCCGGCGAACGGGCTTTCCAGCGGCCCGTCGGCAAAGCGGCCGAAATACACCTCGTTTCGAAGCCGCATCGCCCCGAGATCGGTGCCGAGGGCGTATTCGCGATAGAAGCGCGTGCAACGGTAACAGGTGATGCAGCGGTTCATCTCGTGGTGCACCAGCGGACCCAGATCCTGGTTGGGAAAGGTGCGCTTGCGCCCGCGATAACGGCGGTAGGCGGGGCCGCAGGCCACGGTCATGTCCTGGAGATGGCATTCCCCGCCTTCGTCGCAGATGGGGCAATCATGGGGATGATTGGTCATCAGAAACTCGATCACCCCTTGTCGGGCCCGGACCGCCCGCTCGGCATGAAGGGAGACCCGCAAGCCGCTGCGGGCGGGTTCCATACAAGACATGACCACCCTTGGCCCCTTGCGACCGTCCTCGATCTCGACCGCGCACAGGCGGCAGGCCCCAAGGCTGCCGAGAGCGTCGTGATAGCAGAAATATGGGATCGCGACCCCTGCCGCGAGGGCGGCCTTGAGGATGTTATCCCCTTCCTCAAAGGGGATGCTGCGGCCGTCGAGGTCGAAGGAATTCATGCCCGCCAGCCGCCGCCGAAGGGACAGCGCCGCTCTTCGATGTGTTGCAGGTAGATGTCGCCGAAACAGCGCAGGCTGCTCTCAAGCGGCATGACACCGCCGGGTGCGAAGACGCAGAAGGCGAAGGGACCGATCTTGGCGCACAGGTCGTGCAGCAGGTCGAGATCATCCGGGCGGGCCGCGCCGCCTTCGATGCGCTCGACGACATCCACGGCGTAGGGGAAACCGTCGCGGCACGGCGTGCAGAAGCCGCAGGATTCGCGCGCGAAGAAGCGCATCAGGTTCAGAACGAAGCGGACCGGGCAGGTGGCGTCGTCCAGGACGATCACGGCCCCGGTCCCGAGCACGGTGCCGGCCTCGGCCAGAGCCTTGAAATCGAGCGGCAGATCGAGCTGTTCGGGCGTCAGGAAGCCCGATGAACTGCCGCCGGGAAGAAAACCAAGGAGTTTCCGCCCGGGCGGCGGGCCGCCGGCGTTGTCGAAGATCAGTTGCCGCGCCGTCGTTCCGGTCGGTAGCTCATAAAGTCCGGGCCTTTGGACGCAGCCACTGACGGCATACAGCTTGGTGCCGCTGCCGCCATGGACGCCGAGGCCTTTGAACCATTCCGCGCCATGGTGGATGATGTGTGGAACGTTGACCAGGGTTTCGATGTTGTTGACCGTTGTGGGTTGGTTCCACAATCCCTTCTCGCTTAAGTGCGGCACCTTGTGACGGGGATTGGGGCGCCTTCCTTCCATGGCGTTGGCCAGGGCCTTGTCCTCGCCGCAGATGTAGCGACCGGCGCTGATGTGGATTTCCAGATCGATGTCGAAGCCACTGCCCTGGATGTTCTTTCCCAGCAGGCCCGCCTCCCTGGCCTCGGCGGCCGACCGTTCGAGCAGGGCAGCGCCTCCGGCGTAATCTCCGCGCACGTATACAAAGGCGTGGTCAACCTGCAGGGCGTAGGCGGATACGACCATGGCCTCGATCAATTGATGCGGATTGCCGTAGAGCAGATGCCGGTCCTTGAACGTTCCCGGTTCGGATTCATCGAGGTTGCAGATCAGGTATCGCGGGTGCGGTGCGTCCGACCCCCGCAGGCGCCATTTGACGCCGCAGGGGAAACCGGCGCCGCCGCGGCCGTGCAATTCCGCCGCCTCCACCAGGTCGATGATCGCTTCCGGCTTCATGCCGAATGCCTTGTCCAGACTGGCATAACCGCCCGCGGCGCGGTATTCCGCCAGATGTGGCGGGCGTCCGTCTTTCCTGAAGTGGCGCGTCAAGATCTTCATGGCTTTTCCTGCTCCAGACGAGCGAGAATTTCATCCAACTTCACATTGCTGACGGGCGCGACGGGCTCACCGTCCAGCAATGCAGCCGGGGCCTTGTCGCAAAGCCCGAGGCAGATGTTGGGCAGCACCGTCAGCCTGCCGTCCAGGGCCGGCGTGCCCTCTTCGGCCCCAAGGAGTTGGCGAAGATAGGCGAGATGGGATTGCGCCCCCTGCATGGCACAGCAGATGCTGTCGCACACCTGCAGGATGTGCCGCCCCACGGGGCGCCGGAAGATCAGACTGTAGAAACTGGCCAGCTCCTCGACCTCCGTCGGGGAAAGGCCGGTGATGGCGGCTGCATCCCTGATGGCGGTGTCGTCCAGCCAACCGCGTTCGGCCTGAAGCAGGCGCATGACCTCGACGCAGGCGGCCCGTCGCTCCGGGTGTCGGGGCGGGAGATCCGCCAGGCGCTTTTTCAGTTGCCCGAGATCTTCCATCCCTTACCGGTCCAGATCCGCCAGGATGTAGTCGATGGAGCCGAGGATGGCGATCAGGTCCGCGAGCAGGTGTCCCCGGGCCATCAACGCCAGTGCCTGCACATGCGCGAATGAAGGCGTGCGGATGCGCAGTCGATAGGGCGACGGTCCGCCATTGCTGACGACAAAATAGGCGGTCATCCCTCTCGGGCATTCGGTCACCGCCATGCTGTCACCGGCGGGAAAGCGAATGCCTTCGCTGACGGCGATGAAGTGGTGGATCAGGGTCTCGATGTCTTCGAGTGACTTTTCCTTGCGCGGGAAGGCGTAGGGCGCCTCATCGGACAGGATCGGTCCGCCTGGCATGTTGTCCATGGCTTGTTGGATGATACGCAGGCTCTGCCGGATCTCCTCGAAGCGCACCTCGGTCCGGGCCAGGGCATCGCCTGTGTCCGCAACCGGGATGTCGAAATCGTAGTTCTCGTAGCCGCTGTAAGGCCGTGCCTTGCGCACATCCCAGGCGAGCCCCGTGGCTCGCAGATTGGGGCCGCTCACGCCCCAGTCCAGCGCCTGTTCCTTGGCCAGCACACCGATGCCGCGCGTGCGGGCGCGAAAGATGGGGTTGCGGGTGAGCAGGGCCTCGTATTCGTCCACGGCCGCGGGCATGCGCCCAAGAAAGGTTGCCAGGGTCTCGCGCCATCCCCGGGGCAGATCGAGGGCCACGCCGCCGATGCGGAAGTACTCCGGATGCATGCGCCCGCCGGTGATCAACTCCACGACGTCGAACAGGTATTCGCGCTCCCGAAAGGCGTAGAACGGCGGGGCCATGGCGCCGGTGTCGTGCCCGAAGCTGGCGATCCATACGAGATGGCTGGAGATGCGGAACAACTCGCACAACATCACGCGGATGGCCTGGGCACGCTCGGGCACATGAATGCCGGCCAGACGCTCCACGGCCAGCACGAAGGGAAGTTCGTGCGAGACCCCGGTCAGGTAATCGACGCGGTCGGTGTAGGGGATGTAGGCATGATAGGTCAGACGCTCGGCGATCTTCTCGGCGCCGCGATGGTGGTAGCCGATGTCCGGACGCACGTCACGGATCTCCTCGCCGTCCAGGCGCACGACCAGCCGCAGCAGGCCGTGGGTGCCCGGATGCGTGGGGCCGATATTGAGCACCATTTCGTTCGCATCCTCTCCCGCTTCCGTGGAATCCTCGGCGCGGTAACTCTCCATGATGCGGCGGTAGCGCTCTTCCGGCAGGGAATAGGGAGGCATGTCTGTGGCGCGATTGGGGTGTTCCTTGCGCAGTGGATGCCCCTGCCAATAGGGTGGCATCAGGATGCGGCTCAGGTTCGGGTGCCCTTCCGCTTCGATGCCGAACATGTCGTAGAGTTCACGTTCATACCAATTGGCGGCGGGCCAGATGTCGCAAGCCGAAGGCAGGCGGGGGCGTGACGCCGGCAGGGAAAGCAGGAGGCGCAGAAAACGGTTGGCGGACAGGGAAAACAGATGATAAAAGACCGTGAAGCCGCCCTGGCGCTCGCATTCATCGATGGCCGAGAGGTCGAACAGCATCTCATAGCGGGGTCGGGCCTCGTGTTTGAGATAGGCGAGGGTT
>CAZHOU010000124.1:0-5146 GCA_964534165.1 uncultured Zetaproteobacteria bacterium | reverse complement strand
GTCGTGCCGTCATGGCCGCGCATTGTTGCAGGAAGCGGGAGGGCGGACAATCATGGAAGGGCCGCGGCGGTGAAGATGGCGTCGATGTTCCAGCCCCATTCCCGCTCGAAGGCCTGCAACCATACCTCGGCCTGGGTCCGGCCCGACTCCACGGCGGCAAGCGGCGCCCGCAGATGAATCGTCTCATCCTTGCCGTCGGCGTTCAGGCAGCGCAGGTGCTCGAGCCCCGCGCGGGCGATGTCCAGCATCGTGGCGGCCAGATCCAACACCGTGCCGCCGCGAAAGGTGGCGTGCAGGCCTTCTCTCGCCACGGCCGCGCGCAAGGCCAACACCTCTTCATGCCGCCAGTCGGCCACCATTTCCCAGGCCCGGCCCAAGGCCCGCTCGTCGTAGAGAAGCCCCTTCCACAACGCCGGCAGGGCACAGATCCAGGCCCGGCCGCCGGCGTCGGCGCCGCGCATCTCCAGAAAGCGCTTGAGGCGCACCTCGGGGTAGACGGTGGTGGCGTGCAATTCCCAGTCCGCCGGTGTCGGCAATTCCCCGGGAAGGGCGGGCAACTTGCCTTCCAGGAAGGCACGAAAGCTTTGCCCGGCGCAATCGATGTAGCGACCCTCCCGGATGACGAAATACATCGGTACGTCGAGCAACCACTCGACGTAGTGCGAAAATCCGAAATCGTCCCGAAACACCATGGCCGGGATACCGGTGCGGGCCGGATCGGTGTCCAGCCAACAACGGGCGCGATAGGAGAGAAATCCCGAGGGCCGGCCGTCCACGAAGGGACTGGCGGCGAACAGGGCGGTGACCACGGGCTGCAGGCAGCAGCCGATGCGCATCTTGCGCGCCATGTCGGCCTCGGTGGAGAAGTCCAGATTGACCTGCACGGTCGCGGTGCGAAGCATCATGTCCAGGCCGTGACTTCCGACCTTCGGCATGTAGCGGCGCATGACGGCGTAACGGCCCTTCGGCATCCACGGGATCTCCCGCTGCCGCCACTTGGGCTGGAAGCCGATGCCCAGAAAGCCGATGCGCAACTCTTCGCGGATGCGCTCCAGCAGGCGCAGATGGTCCTGCACCTCATGGCAGCTGTCGTGGACGCTTTCCAAAGGCAAACCGGAGAGTTCTAGCTGGCCACCGGGCTCCAGCGTGACCGACGCAACGCCCCGCTTCAGGGCGATGGGATTGGCATCCTCGTACTCCAGGTTCCACCCCTCGGCCGCCAAAAGCTCCAGTGTTCGCCGCACGCTGCGTTCGCCGTCGTAGGGGATGGGCCTCAGGGTGTCGAGGCAGAAACCGATCTTCTCGTGTTCGGTGCCGATCCGCCACTGCTCGCGCGGCTTGCAACCGCTTGCGAAGGCGGCCAGGAGCTGCTCCCTCGATCTCAGTCGTTCGTCGTTTTCACCCACCGCGCTCATGCAGCCATCCTAGCCCAGATTTTTCATGGGATCGCGGATGGATGTCACAGGCCAACAAGACTGAGCAACGAGGAATGAGCAACGAGGAAGTATACCTTCTTGCACCCCTGGTATGTCACTCAGTCCTCGAACCTCGGGTCTCAGTCCTTGCTTGCCGGCCCGCGCAGACAAGCCAGGCGCCGTGAAATGCAAAGTGCCATGCTGCAAAAGCATATCCATTCCGATGCAACTCCTAAATGTTTTCGATCTTTCGAATACCTACGCATGGTCATCATGAAAAATCAGGGCTAACCTGCACGATTCACAAATGCTTGTGCGCAATCATCCCGGCGATTCATGAATCGTGAGCACGATCTTGCCGGTCATTCCCCCCGACTCGAGCAGGCGGTGCGCCTCCGCCGCCTCGGAAAGGGGAAAAAGACGCGAAACATGGATTTGCAGCTTGCCGGTGTCGAACAACTCCGCGCATTTTTCCAGGATGCTGCGCTGGTGGTCGAGGCCTTCCTCCAGATTCAACTGCATCGGGGTCAGCATCAGTTCCTGGGAAAGGCGGATGTTGCGCTGCCGCAGGGCCTTCCAGTCGGTGTCGTCGGGCACCTGCAGCAGGGTCACCAGATCGCCACCCACACGGACGGCCGCAATCAATGCCTTGAAAGCCTCCCCGCCCACGGTGTCGAGAGCCGCATCCACGCCTGCCCCATGGGTCCATGCCAGCAGGGCCCGGGTCACATCCTCCTTTTTGTAGTCAATGCAGCAGTCGGCACCGAGCCGGCGCACGAATTCGGCCTTCTCCTGCGAACTGATCGTGGTGGCCACCGTGCAGCCGGCGTTCTTGGCCAGTTGAATCGCCACATGCCCGACGCCACCGGCGCCGCCGTGGATGAAAACACGGGCGCCGGCGTGGATACGGGCGCGATCGAACAACGCCTCCCAGGCGGTGATCAACACCAGGGGGGAAGCGGCGGCATCCACAAACTCTAGCGACCGCGGCTTGCGGGCAAGCACGATTTCCGGCACGACGGTGAATTCGGCATAGGTGCCGGGAACCGGACCGATGCCGCCGTAACAGAAGTAAACGGTATCGCCGGACTTGAAGCGGCGCACCTCCGATCCCGTTTCCTCGATGACCCCGGCGCCGTCGCAGCCCAGGATCACGCCCTCCGTGACGCCGCCAAAGGCGTCGCGCCGGCGCAATTTCGTGTCGATCGGATTGACGCCGGCGGCCTTGAGGCGCACCAGGACCTCATTCGGCTTGCGAATGGCAGGGGGATCCATCTCCCGCATCTGCAACACCTCCGGCCCACCCGTGCCGGTCATCACCATGGCCTTCATATTCACCTCCTCGCGGATTGGTTTTCCCTTGTGCGTGCAGTATGATCAATCCATGGGCCATGACAATTCAAACCGCCGCATCCTGCTCTACGACACCACCTTGCGCGACGGCGGTCAGACCGCCGGCATCAGCTTCTCCGCCGAGGACAAGGAGCGCATCGCCGAACGGCTGGCCGCATTCGGGATGGATTACATCGAAGGCGGATGGCCGGGAGCCAATCCCAAGGACGATCATTTCTTCGCCCGCATGCGCGGGCGCAAATGGCGGCATATCCGGCTCGTCGCCTTCGGCGCCACCGCCCGGGCGGGGCGTGTGCCAAGCCGCGATCCAGGGTTGAAGAAGCTTGCGGATGCCGGCGCCGACGCGGTGTGCGTCTTCGGCAAAAGCTGGAGCCTGCACGTCGAGTGGGCGCTGGGCATCGATCCGGACGAGAATCTGCGCCTGATCCGGGGGTCGGTGCGTTTCCTCAAGCGTCGCCTCCCCGAGGTTCTGTTCGATGCCGAACATTTCTTCGACGGCTATGCGGCCGATCCCGACTATGCCCTCGCCACCCTGGACGCGGCCGCCTCGGCCGGCGCCGACGCCCTGGTCCTGTGCGACACGAACGGCGGCAGCCTGCCGCAATGGATTCGCCAGGCGGTCTCGGAGGTCGTGGAGCGTTTCCCGGATCTTACGATCGGCATTCATGCCCACAACGACGGTGAACTGGCCGTGGCCAACACCCTGGCGGCGGTGGCCGCCGGTGCTTCCCAGGTGCAGGGAACGGTCAACGGCATCGGAGAGCGTTGCGGCAACGCCAATCTCATTTCCATCCTCCCCAATCTGAGGCTGAAAATGGGATTGGATTGCGGTCCCGCAGGCGACAACCTGAAGGAATTGAAGTCCCTGTCCGATTTCGTCAACGAGATGGCCAACCGCCTGCCGTGGCGGCACCAGCCCTTCGTCGGTCAAAACGCCTTTGCCCACAAGGCCGGCGTGCATGTCTCGGCGGTGCGCAAGCTGGCCTGCCTCTACGAACACATCGCACCGGAGACGGTGGGAAACCGTCGTCGCATCACCGTCTCCGATCAGGCCGGCCGCAGCAACCTGCTGGCGCTGGCGGCCGCCTCCGATCTGGGCATCAAGCTTGATACGCGCGATCCCATCGTCGGCGAACTCCTGCGGCGCATCAAGTCGCTGGAGGATCAGGGATTCGCCTTCGAGGGCGCCGAGGCCTCACTGTACCTGATGTTGCTGCGGGCGCAGAAGAGGTTCCGTCATTACTTCGATTTGGAGGGCTTTCGCGTCTTCGTGGATGCGCGCGGGCAAGAGGGAGAGGCCCTGGCCGAGGCCACGGTCATGGTGCGGGTCGGAAGCCGGCTCTCGCACACGGTCAGCCTCGGCAACGGCCCCGTCAACGCCATGGACCGGGCCCTGCGAGCGGCCCTCGAAGGACTTTACCCGATGCTGAAATCCCTTCGTCTCGTGGACTACAAGGTACGCGTGCTTTCCACGCGCAGGGCCACCGAGGCACCGGTGCGGGTGCTGATCGAATCCACGGACGGGAAGGACAAATGGGGAACGGTGGGGGTTTCCACGAACATCATCGAGGCAAGCTACCAGGCCCTGGTGGACGCCATCGAATACAAGCTGCTGCGCGACAAGGTGCAGCCTCCGCCCGCGTGAATGCATGAATGGGTGACACCGACACTCCTAGAAGTCTGTCGGACTTGGATGGAATCGACTGTGCGGCAGGGACAGCGGCCCAAAAAGCACGGCTTTCTCGTTCCATAGTACCCACTATGCGCCTCAAAATCCGTGCTTTTTTGCCTCACTTCCCCACCTGCTCGCTACGATCCCCCCAAGTCCGACAGACTCCTAGCGGAGGATCAGGAATTCCGCCTCCAGCAGCCCGGGTTTCGAGGAGGCCAGCAACCTTGCCCGTGCGAGCACCAGGCCGCCGTGCGCCAGGCGCGAAAGAAAACGTACCAGTGGCGCATAGGGAACGCGGTGCATGCGCAGCATCAGGACGCGACCGCCGAGGCCAACCTGGGGTTTGATGCGGGTGATGTAGGGCCGCACGCCGCTTGTGCGGGCGGCTTGTTCGATCAGTTCCAGCGCATCCTTGTGGTTGCCCGCCGTCTCACGGTCCTGCAGGCGTGCTGCCAGCACCTCGGCCTCCCGCCCTTGCTCCGCAAGTCGCGGCAGCGCGGCTTCCAGGACCTGCAAACGGTTCTGCAGCGGCAGCCACAGACCGAAGGTGAAGAGCAGGATTGAAAGAGCGAGGACGGTCAGGGCCGCAAACCATTGCCGGCCCCGGGGAACAGCGCGGAAATGATCGGACCACCGGTGCAACGCCGTCGGCCGTTGCAAGGCACGAGCACCGATCCGTCTACAACCCGCCGTGTTGATGACGATG
>CAZHOU010000123.1:0-5183 GCA_964534165.1 uncultured Zetaproteobacteria bacterium | reverse complement strand
GGTAATCGGGAAATCCACCAATCACCAATTTCCGATCACCATTCACCTCGGCCTCAGTCCTTGCTTGCCGGCCCGCGCAGACAAGAAAGGCGCCGCGAAATGCAAAGTTCAAATCCCGGCGCATGGTCATCATGAAAAATCCGGGCTAGTCACGTAGCGCGCCTTCCCCGATTAGCGGCCGCCAATCTCGAGTTGCCGCTTTTCCAGCCCTCCACCCCGTCCTCCATAACCTTCGGAATGCCAACTTTTTCTTGCTTGCCGATGCGGTTTTGGGTAGAAAGCGCGCCACTTCACACACCGCTTGGAACTGATTGTGCCTTCGGGTTATGTGGGCGGTGGAGGACAAGGAACAATCGGAGGAAGACTGATGTCTCAATTCACCATGAAGCAATTGCTCGAGGCCGGCGTGCATTTCGGCCACCAGACGCGGCGCTGGCATCCGAAAATGGCACCTTACATCTTCGGTCAGCGCAACGGCATCCATATCATCGATCTGCAAAAAACCCTGAAAATGGCCAATGAGGCCTACCAGTTCATGAATGAACTGGCCGCCGCCGGCGGCCGGGTCCTGTTTGTCGGCACCAAACGCCAGGCTCGGGACGCCATCCGCGAAGAGGCCGGACGCGCCGGTCAGTTCTATGTCAATCATCGCTGGCTCGGCGGCACCTTGACCAATTTCGCCACGGTGCAGCGTTCCGTGCGCAAGATGAAGGATCTCCAGCGGCAGAAGGAAGAGGGACTGTTCGATCTCCTGACCAAGAAGGAGGCGCTGCACCTCGAACGCACCCTTGAAAAGCTCGAACGCTCGCTGGGCGGTATCAAGGACATGTTGAGCCTGCCGGACTGCCTGTTCGTCATCGATATCCGCAAGGAGGCCCTGGCGGTGGCCGAGGCGCGCAAGCTGGGCATCCCGGTGGTGGCCGTCGTGGACACCAACTGCGACCCTACGGGAATCGACTATGTCATTCCCGGCAACGACGACGCCATTCGCGCCATTCGCCTGTTTTGCAGCAAGATGGCCGACGCCCTGATCGAAGGTGTGGATACCTGGCGATTGCAGAATGTCGAGGAGGGCGAGCCCGAAGCCGAGACGCCGGAGGCCGAGGAATCGGAGACGGAAGAAAAGGAAAGCGAAGGCAGTGAGCAGGGACCGACGGAAGAGCCCGTGGTCGCCGAGGAGAAACCGGATACGGCCGCGGAAGGGGAGGAGAAGGCTGCCGCCTGAATCTTCGGCCACATGCTCAGGCCGTGATCAATCGATGGAGGAGAAGAAGATGGTTCAGATATCTGCCGCGGAAGTGAAGAAATTGCGGGCGATGACCGGCGCGGGCATGATGGATTGCAAGAAGGCACTGACCGAGTGCGGCGGCGATCTGGAAGCGGCCGTGGATCTTTTGCGCAAGAAGGGTCTTGCTGCCGCCGCCAAGAAGGCGGGGAGAGTGGCGGCCGAGGGTGCCGTCCTGGCTGTCTCCAGGAACGGTGACGGGGTCATCGTGGAGATCAACTCCGAAACGGATTTTGTAAGCAAGAACAAAATGTTCAGAGATTTTGTTCAACGTGTTTCAGAATTGATCATGGAATCCTCCCCGGCCGATCTCGAGGCCCTGCGGAGACTGCCGTTCGATGCCGACCGCACAGTGGCCGAGGCCTTGACGCAACTGATCGCCTCCCTGGGGGAAAACATCCAGATTCGGCGCTTTGACCGCGTCCATCTCGATTCCGGCGCGGTTGGCGCCTATGTGCACGGGGGTGGAAAGATCGGTGTTTTGGTCGCCATCGAGGGGAAGGTGGACGATGCCCTGAACGAACTGGCCCGGCGCGTGGCCATGCATGTGGCCGCTGCCAACCCTCAATTTATCCGCCGCGAGGACATCCCGGCCGAGGTTGTGGAACGGGAACGGCGGGTTTTGGCCGAACGCGCGGCCGCAAGCGGCAAGCCCGCGCACATCCTCGACCGCATCGTCGACGGCCAGCTGAACAAATTTTACTCGGAAGTGTGCCTGCTCGAACAGCCCTTTGTCATGGACACGGATCTTCGGGTTTCCCAGGCCATTGCCACCGTCCAGGCCGATGCCCGGGTCAGTGCCATGATCCGCTATCAACTGGGCGAGGGGATCGAAAAGGAAGAGAGCGATTTCGCTGCCGAGGTGGCCGCCCAGGCTCATGGCTGATTCCTCCCAAGCCTCCACACCGCAAGCCTCCGGGGCGCCCCTGCCTTACACCCGGGTGTTGCTGAAGCTTTCGGGCGAAGTGCTGATGGGAGAGAAGGAATACGGCATCGATCCGGACACGATTGCCCGATTGGCCGGCGAATTGATCGACGTCCACAACCTGGGCGTGCAACTGGCGGTGGTGATCGGCGGCGGCAACATCTTTCGTGGTCTGGCCGCGGCCGGTCAGGGCATGGACCGGGCCAGCGCCGATTACATGGGCATGCTGGCCACGGTGATGAACGCCATCGCCCTGCAAGACGCCATTGAGAGGCGCGGTGAAGTGGTGCGCGTGATTTCCGCCCTGCACATCAAGGAGGTCGCCGAGCCCTACATCCGCCACCGCGCCATCCGGCATCTGGAAAAGGGGCGCATCCTCCTTTTTGCCGCCGGCACCGGCAATCCCTATTTCACCACCGATACCGCCGCCAGCCTGAGAGCCATGGAAATCGGCGCCGACATCGTATTGAAAGGGACCAAGGTGGACGGGGTGTATTCCGATGATCCCCGACGCAACAAGAATGCGCGCCGCTACACCCGCATTTCCTTCACCGATGCCCTGGCCCACAAACTCGGGGTCATGGATGCGACGGCCATGTCCCTGTGCCGGGACAACGACATGCCCATCATCGTCTTCAACGTCACCCAGGCCGGCAACCTGATGCGGGTGATGCGGGGGGAAGCGGTGGGAACCCTGGTCAAGGAGGAATCCGAACATGCTTGAGGCCTTTGAAGCGCGTATGAAAAAGACCGTCGCCATCCTGAAAGACGAGCTGTCCCGCATCCGCACCGGCCGCGCCAGCGCCGCCCTGCTGGACCACATCCGCGTGAGCTATTACGGCAGCGAGGTGCCGCTGAACCAGGTGGCCACCCTGTCCGTGCCCGAACCGCGCATGATCGTAATCAGTCCCTGGGAACGCACGTTACTCAAGGAGATCGAGAGGGCGATCCTGGCCTCCGATCTCGGATTGACACCGAACAATGACGGCGAAGTGATTCGTCTCGTGCTGCCGGAATTGACCGCCGAGCGCCGCCACGATTTCGTCCGCCAGGTCAAGCAGATGGGCGAAAAGGCTAAGGTCGCCATCCGCAATGTGCGCCGCGACGCCAACGACGAGGTCAAAAAGCGTGTGAAGGAAGAGGGGCTCTCCGAAGACGAGAGCAAACGCATGCAGGAGAAAATCCAGGCCTTGACCGATCGTTACATTTCCGAGATCGATCGCATTCTGGAACGCAAAGAAAAAGACATTCTGACTGTTTGATGACCTCGCAGCAGACATCTCCCCGCCATGTGGCCATCATCATGGATGGCAACGGGCGTTGGGCCAGGCAACACGGATTGCCGCGCCTGGAGGGGCACAAGCAGGGGGCGATGCGTGCTAGGGAAGTGGTGAAATGGGCCGTGGAATTCAATGTCCGCCAGCTTTCCCTGTTCGCTTTTTCGACCGAGAACTGGGCCCGTCCCAGGTTGGAGGTGCGTGGGCTGATGTCCATGCTCGCTTCCATGCTGCCGCGCGAGATCCGGGCGATGCACGACAACGGCGTGCGTGTTCGGGCCCTCGGCGACCTTTCGGCCCTGCCGTCCCGAGCGCGGCAGGCCGTGGGGCAGGCGATCCAGGCCACGCAGCACAACAACCGCATCGATCTCGTTCTGTGCCTCAATTACGGCGGTCGCCAGGAGATTCTGGCCGCTGTGCGCAAGGTTTGCCGCTGGGCGGTCGAGCAACCGGATATGGAGAAGGCCCTCTCCACGCTCGACCCCGACACCTTTCGTAAATTTCTCTGGTGCGGCGAGCTGCACCCGGTGGACCTGATCATCCGTACCGGCGGTGAACACCGGATCTCCAATTTCTATCTCTGGGATGCCGCCTACTCGGAGCTGTATTTTTGCAGCCGCTACTGGCCCGATTTCAACAAAGAGGATTTTCTCCTTGCCCTCGAGGACTATGCCCGCCGCGAACGCCGTTTCGGCAGGATCAGTGAACAGATTGAGCGCACGTCCCATGCCTGAGGGCATCAAGCGCTTCTATACAGCCCTGGCGTTGGCGCCTCTGGTATTGGCGTGGCTTCTCTACGCACCGTCGCCGTGGTTTGATTGGGTGCTGGCGGCCCTGGCCGTGGCGGCTCTGTTCGAACTTGTCCACATGCTGGCCCTTCCCGCCCGCTTTGGGTTTGCCCTGGCCGCCACCGCCGCCGTGGCGATGATGCTGGCCGGCGAACATGCGGCGGTGGCAGGTCTTGCGCTCGGCCTCGTCTGGGCGCTGCTGCTTGCGCTCCTGAGCCGGGGACACGATGCCGAAACGCTGGCGGCGATGGTGGGGAAGGTGGCCATGGCCTATTGGCTGGCCGTATGGGTATTGCTGTTCGTATGGTCCTTGCTGCTGATCCACAAGCTGCCGTTCGGATCCCGCTTTCTCGCCGGCGCCTTTGTCGGGGTCTGGGTCTCGGACATCGCCGCGTATTTTGCCGGACGTCGTTTCGGCCGCCACAGGCTCTGTCCCGCCCTGAGTCCGGGAAAGACCGTCGAAGGGGCGGTGGCCGGGATGGCGGCGGGGGTGGCCGTGGCGGCTTCAGTCTGGTTCTTTTTCGCTTCATCCTCCGCGATGGAGGCGCTGTCACTCGGGGTCGTGCTTGTGCTGGCCGGCATCCTCGGGGATCTTCTGGAGTCGGCGATCAAGAGAACGGCCGGTGCCAAGGACAGTGGTCGCCTGCTTCCCGGGCACGGCGGGTTGCTCGATCGTGTGGATGCCCTCATCCCGGCGGTCGCCATTTCCGGGCTGCTGTGGATCGGCCTCTGAGGGCGGCGCCTTCACGTTGAAGTGGTTGACGACTTTGGGCGCAACCGGTTCCATCGGCGGCAGCGTCGCCGATGTCGTATTGCGCCACGACGACCGCTTTGTCGTACACGACCTGGTCGGCGCACGCAGCGCGCAGCGAAACGCCGCACATGTGCGACCTAGCGCTGCAGGCTCG
>CAZHOU010000122.1:0-5196 GCA_964534165.1 uncultured Zetaproteobacteria bacterium | reverse complement strand
AAAAGCAGCATGATGACTCAAACAAAAATGCCTCCGATAAAACCGGGGCGGTTCATTGTAGCAGGAAGTCCGATGGTGGGGTATCGGAACCCATGCGCCCTAGATCAGCACGCGCTCGTGATTGTATTTGCGATGCGGATGACGCGAAACTTGCTACAATGCCGGACTGAAACAATTACACTGGAGATTGGCCTGATGCCAGTAATTGACCGTGTAGGCCCATATCGGATTTTGTTTTATTTGCGCGAGATAAAAAGGCCTCATGTTCATGTGCAACGAGATGATATTGGTGCCAAGATTTGGCTGGATACCGTAAGAGTTGCACGGAATGAGGGTTTTACCGCAAGGGAATTGAACAGGGCGCTTTTGATTGTAAAAAGGAATCGAGAGAAATACTTGGAGGCATGGAATGACAAATTTGGCGATTGATGACAGTCGGCTTCGGGCTAGTAAAGCCGCCATAACCGATGGGAAGATCTATGTGCTGCTCGAGGATGGTAGGGAAATCTACGTGCCTCTTGCCTATTTCCCTGAATTACTCGACTTGGAAAAAAGCAAATTGAAAAAAATCGAGATCGTCGAAAGGGGAAGGGGGCTTTTCTTTCCGGATGCCGATGAAGCGATCAGTATCGCATCGCTGTTTGGTGCTTCCGATGATGATGGATGGCGATAATCCTTGCCACCCTAGCCGACGGTATCTTGGGGTATTTATGCCAGATTCCGCCGATTGGGGAGTGAGCGGGAAAATCCGAAGCCACAGATTGCCCTAGAATCGATTTTTCGAGGGTCGTAAATACCCTGATATTTCCTTTTTGCCGATCCTCGATACCTGGCCGGCGGAGAGGCAGAATCATCGGCAATGCGACGGCAGGAAACCCCGCGTGTGAGTAAGGTCCGGATTCTGCGATCACGGGCAGCCCTTTTGCTACAGATTCCCGTCGTGGAAAAACATGGTTCACCCCCCGATGGATGGAATAGGGGTCGAGTCCAGGCCGGCCTGATCACAGGACAGCGACGCAACGCATACGCAACAACCACAAGCAGCGCAAGAGCAGCAAGAGCAATGTTGCATTGTAGACTTAACATAATATACATTATGCGACGTTATGGGTGCGGCTCCGGGGGATCGCTATCCTCGTGCTTGCATCGGCCCTTGCATATCTCCTATGCTGCCCAAAGAAATTCCCGCACCCCGTGCCCAGGAGGAAATATTGGACATCTCCGAGTTGTTGGCTTTTACCGTCAAGAACAAGGCTTCCGATCTGCACATCTCCTCCGGAGAGCCGCCGATGATCCGAATCCACGGCGACATGAACCGCATCAAGGTGCCGCCGATCGATGCACGCCGGGTGCAAGGCATGCTCTACGACGTGATGAACGACGAGCAGCGCAAGATCTACGAGGAAAACCTCGAACTCGATTTCTCGTTTTCCCTTGGCGATGTTGCCCGTTTCCGCGTCAACGTGTTCCGCCAGAGCCGAGGCATGAGCGCCGCCTTCCGCGTCATTCCATCGGAGGTGATGACCCTCGACGATCTGGAATGTCCGCAGATCTTCAAGGATATCGCCATGACGCCGCGAGGGATCTGTCTCGTTACCGGGCCGACCGGCTCCGGCAAGTCCACAACACTGGCGGCCATGATCGACCATCGCAACGAGAATGAACGCGGGCACATCCTGACCATCGAGGATCCCATTGAATTCGTGCACAAATCCAAAAAATGCTTGGTGACGCAACGCGAACTTGGTGCCAACACCCATTCTTTCGCCAATGCCCTGCGCAGCGCCCTGCGCGAGGACCCGGACGTCATTCTTGTCGGAGAACTGCGCGATCTGGAAACCATCCGCCTTGCCCTGACGGCGGCGGAAACCGGGCACATGGTTTTCGGCACTCTGCACACGTCTTCGGCGCCGAAGACCATCGACCGCCTGATCGATGTATTCCCTGCGGCGGAGAAAGAAATGGTGCGCTCGATGCTCTCTGAATCGTTGCGGGCGGTGATCGCCCAGACCCTGGTCAAACGCGCCGACGGCGCCGGCCGCGTGGCCGCGCACGAGATCATGTTGGGCACCCCCGCGATTCGCAACATGATCCGCGAAAACAAGGTGCCGCAAATGGTGTCCGTGCTTCAGACGTCCCAGCGGGAAGGCATGAAAACCCTGGATTCGGATCTCCAGGCACTCGTCAAGGCCCACAAGATCACCCTCAACGAGGCGCGTGAGAAAGCCCATGACAAGCGTCTGTTCGGAGGCTAAATGATTCATAAAAACAAGGGGATGAGATCATGAGTTCAAGCGAAGCGATGCAATCTCCCGATCTTGAGCAACTGCTGACCATGATGATCCGCAAGGAGGCTTCCGATCTCTACATCACAGCCGAGCTTCCGCCCGCCTTCCGCATCAACGGTGTCGTCTATCCGCTCAAGCAGCCGCCGCTGACCTCGGCCCAATGCGCCCAGCTCGCCGATGCCTGCATGAGCGACAAGCAGCGGGCCGGTTTTGCCGAGGATTATGAGATGAACCTCGCCCTCGCCTACCCGGAGATCGGTCGCTTCCGGGTCAACATCTTCCGCCAGCGCGGCAGTGTGGGCATGGTCATCCGCCGCATCAAGAGCCACATCCCCACCATCGACGAACTCGGTCTGCCCGAAATCTTCAAGGAGATCGTCATGAGCAAGCGCGGGCTCGTCATCATGGCCGGTGCCACCGGGTGCGGAAAATCCACGTCGCTCGCGGCCATGATCGATTCTCGCAACAGCCATCAAGCCGGGCACATCATTTCCATCGAGGATCCGATCGAATACGTCCACGATCACAAGAAAAGCGTGGTGACGCAGCGGGAGGTCGGTTCGGATACCATCGCCTACGAGGCGGCCCTGAAAAATGTCCTGCGGCAGGCGCCGGACGTGATTCTGATCGGTGAAATCCGCGACCGCAAGGTGATGGAACACGCCATCGAGTTCGCGGATACCGGCCATCTGTGCCTGTCCACCCTGCACGCCAACAACGCCAATCAGGCCATCGAGCGCATCCTGAATTTCTTTCCGCAGGAATTGCAATCCCAAGCCATGCTGAATCTGGCCATGAACCTACGCGCCATCCTTTCCCAGCGTCTGGTGCGCGGTCTCGACGGCGGGCGCCTTCCGGCCGTGGAGATTCTGATCAACACCCCCCGCATCGGCGATTTGATCATGAAGGGCGAGTTGCCGAAGATCAAACAGGCCATCGCCGAGGGCGAAACCTACGGGATGCAGACCTTCGACCAGCATCTGCTCGGGCTGTGGCGCTCGGGCCGTATCAGCGAGGAGGAGGCGCTGCGACACGCCGACGCCATCAACGACCTGCGACTGCAGATCAAGATGGCCAAGCTGGAGGAAGGCGACAAGCAGGGGTCGGTGATCGACAAGCTTTCCGAAAAGCTCGACGATGCTTCGGATCTGTCGATTTAAGAAAGCATTACTTCAATGTCTTGATCGCCTGTCTCACCACTTCGGTCCACTGCAGGATCCGCTCCTTATCATGCAAACCTCGGGGGACGGTGATCGGCTTGCCGAAACGAATCCGGGCGCGGCCACGACGGAAGAACGGTCGCCACACATGACGGTGATCGAACGGCCACACCCCCGATACCCGAAAGGGCAGAATCGGTGCCCCACTCTCCGTGGCCATGATGACGGCCCCGGGAAGGATGTGCTGCAGGGGCACCTCCGGATTGGCGGCTCCCTCGGGAAAGACGCACACCGCGTTCCCCTGCTGCAGGGCCTCGATGGCTTCCGCCAGTGCGTGACGGTTGGCGCCACCGGGACGGACCGGGATGACGCCCCCGAGCCGGAACAGCCAGCGCAGGTACCACATCTTGTGGAAATATTCCCTCGCCATCAGAAAACACAGCGGCCGATCGACGGCCGCGAGCACGAGCAGCGGATCGACGCCGGAGCGGTGGTTGCCCACCAGGATCAGGGGCCCCGCAGGCAGGGTGTGGATTTGCGACGGCAGGCGCTGCCATAGGCGACAATAAAGGCGATCGAGGGCGCGCAAAAAGCGATTCGGCCCGCGCAGACCGGGCTTCATCGCCAACGGCGCGAGAGGAAACGATCGAGGGCGCGAACCATGCCCGCCGCCTTGTGTTCCGTTTCGGCCAGTTCGAAATCGGGATCGGAATCGGCAACGATTCCGGCACCGGCGGCCCAATGCAGTCGTTGCTTTCGCAACCAGAAGGTGCGGATCAGAATGTTCATGTCCACCTCTCCATCCCAGCGTACGCAAGCGATTCCGCCGGTGTAGGGACCCCGTGCCCGATCCTCCAGCTCGTGAATGATTTCCATGCTCCTCACCTTGGGGCAGCCGGTGATCGTACCGCCGGGGAACATGGCCCGTAAGACGTCGATCCAATCCTTTCCCGGCGCCAAGCGGCCACGGACATTGGAGACGATGTGCTGCACGGTGGCGTAGCGTTCAACGGTCATCGCCTCATCGACCTCGATGCTTCCGGGCACGCACACGCGGCCGAGATCGTTGCGCTCCAGGTCCACGAGCATGATGTGTTCGGCCCGCTCCTTCGGTGACAGAAGCAGCTCCCGACGCAGCGCCTTGTCTCCCCTCCCCGCACCGCGCTTGCGCGTTCCGGCAATGGGACGCGTCTCCAGGCGCCCGCTACGATCCAACCGGAACAGGCGCTCCGGCGACGCCGAAAGGATCTGCCACGCCCCTCCCCTGCCCTCCAGTCGCAGCCAGGCCGAGAAAGGGGCCGGGTTGCAGCGCCGCAGGCAGCCGTAGAGTTCGATGCCCGCCTCGTCCGGAAAGTCCATGCGCCAGAAGCGGGCGATGTTGACCTGGAACACGTCGCCGGCACGGATGTAGGCCTTGACCCTGCGCACGGCCGCCTTGTAGGCGGAGCCGGAAGTGCCCCGGGGCTTTCCCGACCGGACATCGCCGCATCGGTACTGTGCCGGGGCCGGTTCCGCCAGCCGCGCCTCGAGCATATCCAGATCGCTGCGACCGCGGCGCGAACACAGGTGAATGCGTCGTCGCCTGCGGTCGAAGCCGATGCTCCAGGCCGGCAGAAGCAGATACAACAGGGGACCCGGCGGCGTTTTCGGTGCCGGCAGTTGTTCGCTCAGTCCCCCGGCCTCGTAGGCCGCATAGACCAGCCCACGGACACCGGTGACCCGTGCGTCCGCGTCCGCCGGGTCAAGGA
>CAZHOU010000121.1:0-5227 GCA_964534165.1 uncultured Zetaproteobacteria bacterium | reverse complement strand
CGCCGCGGTCCGCTTTGTGGTGATTGCGTGCATCGGCTGGGCACGGCCGCCATGTCGTAGAGTGATATCCGGTGTATGCAAGCGACACGGAACCTTGGTAGATTGCGGTGGATTGGCATCCTCCTGCATGAAGCATGGATTGGAGGGGAATGGACACCTTCAAACAAGGGTGGATCGATGCGTTCATCGCCTTTTCTCGATGAATACGAGATTGCCGCGCTCCGCTCGCAATGGCACATTTCAGTTGCGAATCTTCGCCGGAGCGTCATGCAAGTGAGTGAAGGCGGAACAGACGAGGAGCGGGAAGGCCTATGAGCATGCAGTCAAGTGTTCTGGAGCGTTATACGCAAGGGGCGGAGCGGCGCCAGAAGGATCTGTGCTGCCCCGTCGACTACAACCCGGAATTGTTGCAGTTGCTGCCCCAGGAAATTATCGACAAGGATTACGGCTGCGGCGATCCAAGCCGCTACGTGCGCAAGGGAGACACGGTGCTCGACCTGGGTAGCGGCGGCGGTAAGATCTGCTACATGGCGGCGCAGATCGTCGGCGAGAAGGGGCGTGTGATCGGCGTCGACATGAACGATGACATGCTGGCTCTTGCGCGCAAGTATCAACAGGAGATGGCGGAGAAGATCGGCGGTGATCGCGTGGAGTTCCACAAGGGCTTGATCCAGGATCTGGCCCTCGATCTGGAGGCGACCGAATCCTGGCTGGCCGCACATCCGGTGAAAACGAGCCGTGATCTGGCGGCCCTGAAGCGCTTCCAGCAGGAACAGAAGCGGAAGCGGCCGTTGATCGCCGATGCCAGTGTCGATCTGGTGGTGTCGAACTGCGTGTTGAATCTTGTCGATGCCGAGGAGAAGGATCAGTTGATCCGGGAGATCTTCCGGGTCTTGAAATCCGGTGGACGCGTGGCTGTCTCGGATATCGTCGCCGACGAGGAAGTGCCGCAGCATCTGCAACACGATCCGGAACTATGGAGTGGCTGCATTTCCGGGGCCTTCCAGGAACACGCCTTCATCCAAGCCTTCCTGGATGCCGGCTTCATGGCCGTGGCCATCGACAAATGGGACGAGAAGCCGTGGCGCGTGGTGGATGGCATCGAGTTCCGGGCCGTCACTCTGACGGCGGTGAAACCCGAGAATGCGGAATGCGTGGATTACGGGCATGCCGTGATCTACAAGGGGCCGTTTTCCGAGGTGCGCGACGACGACGGCCATGTCTTCTATCGCGGCGAACGCATGGCCGTATGCGAACACACCTTTCGTTTTCTGACTGCGGGTCCGTTCAAGGACCACTTCATCGGCATCACCCCCGTCCGAACCGAAAAGCCGAGCCGCTTCTGTGCCCCGGCGGGTGCTCGACGGCCGCCTTCGATGACCAAGGGCGGCGCCCATTCCGGTTCGGGCGGCGAGGGTTGCTGCGGTTAGAAGCCTCCGCCCGGGCGGAATCAAGCCGGCCTCGGGTCATTGGGACTGGATCGGATGAATGCTTCCCCACCTGCTCGCTACGATCCCCCTAAGTCCGGCAGCCTGTTAGCACCTCGGATTCTCCACGGAACGGAATCCCGGATCATGTAATAAAAATTCCCCTGGATCGTCTAAAGTATGTCATCGGTATTCACAGCGGTGAATACCGCGGGCGGTCGACGGCGAGGGATTTACGTTGCGGCCGCTCCTGAAAGACGAGGGGGGATACGATGTTGAACATCTCGAGATGCACGGCCTTCTCCGTGCATACGGCAAGAAAAATATCATCCGGATTTCTGAACCTGTTTATACTCACCGTCGCGGTGCTGCTGCTGGCGCCGGTTCAGGCGGCGCTGGCCGCTTCGGGCAGAATCACCGTGGATCTGACCTATGCCGCCGCAGGTCTCGGCTACCAGACGGGGAGTGCGACCGTCACCCTGGATGGAAAAGTCGCGCATTACAAGATCAAGGGCTTCCAGTTTCTTGGTGGTGGTGTATCCAATTTCTCCGGCAAGGGGACGGTCACGGGCGCGCGAACGCTCGATGACCTGAACGGTGATTTCACGGTGACCCGGGGTTCTCTTTCCGCCATCGTCGGCGGCGTCACCTTGAGCCTGCACAACGCCCGCGGCGTGAAGATCGAACTCTCCGGCAGGACGACCGGCGTGGATGCCTCTATCGGACCGGGAAAGCTGACGTTCACGCGGTTGGGTGCCATCCGGAATACGGTCGCGAAGAGCCGGGCGCGGTCGGCCTCCGGGGGAGGAAGTCCAGGTGCACGTATTGGTGGTGGCATGGAGGGCATGCACGCACAACATGCTCCGAAGGCCGGGGTTGGTTTCATGCCCGGTCTCGACAAGGGCCTGCCTCGCATCGGCCTGTACGCCTACACCATGCGTCACGCCAGGGTTGCCAACCCGCCGGATCTTCTCGGCGGGCCGCTCAGGGTCAGCTTGGTCAAGAAGAATACAAGCACGCGCTGGGTACTCCCGGGACCGCGTTTTCTCGACCCCGCCATTTTCGGCACCCCGGCGCATCCCGTCGGTTGGGAGCAGGCGCCTTTTCCATTAATCGGCATGCAACCCAGTTGGAGACGGTCGGAAGGCGGGAAATACACGATCGTGGATCATGCCACCCCCTTTTCCAACTGGATGGAGATCGGTGTTGGCAGCGTGCACATGAAGCTGGTGGATGCCACGGCCATCGACGGCGCCCGGACCAAGGACAAGGTTGATTTCGAGGCCACGTTCAAAAGCCCCGACGGCAAGCACAGCTACCGCGTGGTGTGCAAGAAGGCGCTGCCGCACGGGAAGGGCTATCCGTTCTTCGGCGGTGTTGTGACCAACCATCTGCTGCACGGCGGCACGGCCATCGGCACGCGCCTGATGCCGACGGAGTTCACCTATGCCGGCTTCTGGGGTGTGGGCAAGATCTACCGCGACGGCAAGCTGGCCAACGACGGCCAGATCATCCACGTGATGGTCGGTGAGTTTGTGCGCGGGGACGATCAGAAACTGCAGTTCGACGGCGGTGTGGACCCGCACGGCATGACGATGCATCTGATGGTGCCGCCCTACAGGGTCAGCCCCAAGGGGCCGGTGCTGGCACCGGTGAAGACCGCCTATGCGCCGTTTCCGCTCATCAAGAAGCACATGATGGCGGAGATGAAGAGGCTGAAGGAGACGAAGAATCTGAGCCCGGCGCAGAAGAAGGCGAAGATGAAGCGCATGATGGAAATCAAGGCGCTGATGGCCCACACCAAGGAAAAGATGGTGCAGGCCATGATGCAGGGCAACCAATTCCTCGGTCAGCCGTTCCTGCATGTCATGTTCGGCATGCGGGCATCCGATCTGCAAGTGAGTCGTTGACAGGAATCGCGGGTTCAGGGATCCGGATCGGATGAGGACCTGATCCCTGAACACCGAAGCCTGAAAAGGAGGGGGGCGATGCGGATGGTGGTTGGATGGAAGATTCCGGTGGGATTGGCCGCTGTCCTTTTCGCGGGCCTGCTGCCGCTCATGAGGCCCTTGTCGGCCGCGGCGGCTGTGGTCGAGGTGGACATGCAGCGGATCGCGTTTCACCCGTCCCATATCCGCGTGCATCCCGGGGACCGGATCCTGTTCAAGAATCTCGATCCCTTCGAGCACTCGCTGGATATGGTGGATGCCGCCGACCCGAACCATGAGATTCTTCCGGAGACCGTGGTCAAGGGCGGGGACTCGTTCACCGCGCCGTTTCGCGCCAAGGGCGTATTCATCCTCTATTGCAACAACCACGGCGGCATGAAGGCCATCGTGTCCACGACCGGGAGTTTCGAGCTGCCCAAGCTTGCACTTGGAAGGGCGCAACCACGGGAAGTGAAATTGGGCGAGAGGTTGTTTTGGGGCAAGGCCCACTGCTGGTATTGCCACAAGATCGGCAAGAGGGGCCGCGGCACGCGGGGGCCGAATCTTCAGGACATCGGCTTTCGCGCCCGAAGGCTGGCGCGAAAACTGAAGCTGGATACCGGCACCGATTATCTGGAGCAGTCTCTGGCCCATCCCGAGGCCTACATCGTGGCCGGCCGCATCAACGACATGCCCAAGACCTATCTGCCGCCGCTCAATCTGAGTCCGCAGGAATTGACCGACATCATCGTCTACCTGCAAAGCCAGGGCGGCCAGCCCGACCCGTTCGAAGTGACCCTGCCTTCCGAGGTCAGGAATCCGGTGATGCCCTGGCAGGCCTATTTCAAGGGCGATGCCAAGGCGGGAAGGCGGCTCTTCTGGAGCAGGAACAGCCCCGTGGCCTGCGCCAAGTGCCACAGCGTCAACGGTCGCGGTGGCCGGGTGGGGCCGGATCTGACGGGGATCGGGGCCGTCTATCCGCCCAAATTCTTTGTCCGCGCCATCCTGTATCCAAGCGCCGAGATCGCCACCGGTTTTGAGACCACGATGGTGGCGACGACGGGCCGCCGCCTGATCACGGGGATCATCGTATCGGAAAGCAAGGACAAGCTCGTCATCCGGGATGCCCGCAACGGCGTCCTGGAGTCGATCCCCAAGAACAGCATCCGGCGGCGGAAGGTGCAGCGGCTGTCGATGATGCCGGGCAATTACGCCGAGCTCATGAGCGTCAAGCAACTGAGCGACATCGTGGCCTACCTGCAAACCTTGAAAGGCGAAAAGAAGAAAACGAGGAGGGGAAAATGATGCATGAGTCTCCTGTCTCACTCGGTCTTTGCCGTCACCCGGTCACCATCCTTGCCATCGCCCTCGTATGGATGTCGTCCCCGCAGGTCGCAGCCGCCTATCAGGGCGGAAAGGTCAGCGGCGGCGGCGTGATCACGGGCATCGTGACGTTCGCCGGCACCCCGCCGATGCCGAAGGCGATCGTCGTCACCAAGGACAAACAGGTGTGCGGGAATGCCCCCATCTATTCCCAGGATCTGCGGGTGGGAAAGAACGGGGGAATTCGCAACGTCGTGGTCCGCCTGACGGACATCGACCGGGGCAAACCGCCGGATCACGCAGCGGTGACCCTGACACAGAAGGGCTGTGGATTCCATCCGCATGTGCTGATCGCACCAAGCGGTGGGGAGGTGACGGTGGTCAACGCCGATCCCATCACCCACAACATCCACACCTTCTCCTTCGACAACCCCCAGCTCAACCAGGCCCAGCCGGCCGGTGCACCGGCATTGAGATTCAAACCCTCGGTGCCGGAGACCATCAAGGTGCAATGCGATATCCATAAATGGATGACTGGATGGATCATCG
>CAZHOU010000120.1:0-5254 GCA_964534165.1 uncultured Zetaproteobacteria bacterium | reverse complement strand
GGAACATGAACGATTGAGCAGGGAGGACCAACAGGTCATCGCTCTCATGGTGATCCTCGGCGCCGGTGTGGGCGCGGGAATCGGCGCGGCCTCCGTCTCCAGCGGCGATACGGCGGCTGCGGTGGCCGGAGGGGCCGTGGCCGGCGCCGTCGCGGGCTATGCCATCGGTCATGGGATTGTGGAGCGAATGGATCGCCAGGAGAAGAAGATCCGTTTGTCGGACAGTGGCCGGCGCGGCGACATTCGCATCACGCGCCTGCGTCCGGACAAATTGAAAATTTCATTGGAGCGCGAAGCGCAGTTTGCCATCGGTTCCCCCGCCCTGACACCTTCGGCACGCAGGGCGCTCGATACGGTTGCCCAAGCCATTCGGGGCAACGGACCGTCGCGGTTGATCATCCGGGTCTACGCGAGCGAAGCTCCCTCGCGCAAGGCGAACCTGATCCTGTCCAGGCGCCGGGCGCGGGCGGTGGCGGACTATCTTCTTCGAAAGGGCGTCGGCGGCGGCATCCGCACTGTGGGCAAGGGGAGCCCCATTCTGTTGCCGGCCGATGAGAAGGCACGACAAAAGCCCTATTACCGCCGCATCGAGATTCTCATCCAGGGTGTGAATGCATGAGGAAAGGTGGTCGATTCACGCCGGCATGAAATAGCGGCCGGTGAAGACGGTGTGCACCTCGCCTTCCAGCCAGATGGATTCCACCCCGCCCGTGACACTGACCGTGCCTCCCGGCATGTGAATTCTCAGGGGCCGCGCATGCTCCTCGGTGCTCCAGATGGCGGCGGCGATGGCACAGGCGCCGCTGCCGCAGGCCGGGGTGCGCCCGGCCCCGCGTTCGATGATGTCCGCGTAGACATCGTCCTCGATGCGGCCGCTGATGATTTCAATGTTTCGATCCTGGGGCAGGGTTTCCGTTGCCTCAAAAAACACGCGATGGAGATTGCCGAGATCGACGTCCACGTGCGCCGCCGCTCGGTCGGCGATTCGGGCCTTGCCCATGTGGACGCGGATTCCGTTATCTCGTCGTTCGGCGGTATACAAGCGGTGATTCAGCTCGATGACAACCGGTGCTTGGATCCCTTCTTCGAGCAGCAGATGCGCGACACATCGGAGCCCGTTGCCGCAATTTCCGGCTTCGGATCCGTCGTTGTTGAAGACGCGCAGTACGCATGAACGCTCCGCCCCGGCCTCCATGACGAGCACCTGATCGCAGCCGATGCCCAGACGGCGGTCGGAGAGCATGCGAATCCATCCGGCTGTGGGCGCCGGCAGGGATCGTCTGCGCCCATCCAGGATCACAAAATCGTTGCCCTGGGCCTGCATTTTGGTGAAAGGGAGGGTTTTCACGCCGCGGACGGGTATTGCACGATGACCGTGGTGGAAATCCCGCCGCGCACATTGAAGCGCGCCTCCAGACGCAGCTTCCTGGGCGAGAGGACCTGCACCAGATCATCGAGGATCATGTTGCTCACCTTTTCATGGAAATGCCCTTCGTCACGGAAGCTCCAGAAATACTGCTTCAGTGATTTCAGCTCCACGCACAGCCTGTCCGGTGTGTAATCGATGACGATGACGGCGAAATCCGGTTGTCCGGTTTTCGGACACAGGCAGGTGAATTCCGGGCATTCGATATGGATCTGGTAATCACGCTCGGGATTCGGATTGGGAAAGGTGTCCAATTTCCTGGACGGTTTCAGGGGCATGGGATTCCTCCGAAGTGGGCGATGAGATCGGCGTAGATCCTTGTCAGCGTGTCCAGCTCATGCAGTTGCACGCGTTCACCGATCTGATGGATGGTGTCGTGGGTCAGGCCCAATTCCACGACCGGAACCCCGGCCGCCGCCAGGAAGCGGCCATCGGACGTGCCGCCCCCGGTGTCGAAGCGCGTGTCCATGCCGGTGATACGGTGGATGCAATCGCGAATCAGGGTGAGAAAGGGGCCGTCCGGGGTGTAGTAGGTTTCCGCCTCATGGCGGATATCCAACTCCACTTCTTCGCCGTCGCAGGCGGCCTCGATATGTGCGCGGATGGTGGCAAAATCGAGAGCGGGATTGTAGCGGATGTCGGCGAAGGCCGTGCAGCGGCCGGGGATCACGTTGCTGGCGCCTTCCCCTCCCTGGATGGCGGTCAGCTGGCAACTTGTGGGCGGGAAGCCCTGTGCCGGTTGCCCCCAATCCACGGAGAGCAGTTTGAGAAGCGCGGGAACGGCCCGATGAATGGCATTCTCGGCATCCTGCGGATAGGCCGAATGTCCCTGCTTGCCCTTGAAAGTCAGATGCGCATGAACGACGCCACGGCGCCCCCTGCGCACCGTGTCGCCGACCCGGGTGGTGGAAGAGGGTTCTCCAACGACCGCGGCATGGGGGAGCCGGCCCTTTTCGCGCATGAATTCCACCATGCGAACCGTGCCATCGATGGACTCGCCTTCCTCATCCGAGGTGATCAGGAGCTGCAGGGTGGACAAGGCCGCACTTGCCGACACCGCATGTTCCACGGCGGCCAGCCAGCAGGCGATGCCGGCCTTCATGTCCTGGGCGCCGCGCCCGTGCAGGACTCCATCTTCGACCATCGCCGCAAACGGTGGGTGCGTCCATCCTTCCAGTGGCCCGGTCGGCACCACATCCGTATGACCGGCGTAGGCCAGGATCGACGGCAACTGCCCGCGGCGCTCAAAAATGCTGTTTCGGACTTCGCCTCGATCCACCCGCGTGCGGTCAAAGCCGAGCGGTTCCAGAACGGAGGCGATGTATTCCTGGCAACCGCCGTCATCCGGTGTAACGGAGGGCCGACGGATCAACGCCTTGGCATGGGTCAATGCACGCGTGTTCAAAGTTGCTGCTTTTGTTCTTCCGCTCTTGCCGGCGCGGTGATCCGGAAGTCGCGGATGACCTGACCTTCTTCTCCCAGTGTGCCGGCCGCGGTCAGAAGTACACCGTCCACCTCGATTTCCATGGCTACGGCGTTGCCGCAGGTGAGGAGAAGGAAGGGATCCTCACGTTTCAGTACCAGCTTCTGTCCGGGTTGCAGCAGAACGTCCCGGATCAGTTGCCCTTCCGGATCCCGTACCTGCAGCCATGTCGTCGCGCCCACGGCATGCAGAATGTAGCGATGCATCAGGAGAGGTGTGGAAACCGGGGGGGAGGCATCCGATACGGATGCACTCGCTTTCGCATCGGTCGAGTCCGCGAGGGGTCGATCCTGCTGAATCCCGGTTTTGGCCTCCGGTCCGGCTGCCGGCGGCGGGATGGCCGTTTCCGTTTTATCCGCCGCTGGCAGGACAGGTTTCACCTTCTCCGTTTCACCCGTTGGAGATTTTCGTTCATCGGATGGGATGAGATTGAATGCGAGAAAGAGGCCGATGAAGACGACGGCGGCGGCGATGGCCCATTTCCTTCCCGGGGCGATGGGCGGATCCGGGATTGCGGGCGATTTGGTCAATCGTCCGCCTTCGGCCTTCAGGTAGCTGAGAAGGCCGGCGGGGATTTCCTCTTCCAGAAAGTCTGCATACTGGCGCAAGAAGCCAAAGGCATAGACCGGGCCGGGAAGCTTGTCCCAATCGCCTTCCTCCAAAGCTGCGAGATAATTCTTCTGGATTCGCAATTTCGTGGCTACCTCGGGGAGTTCGATTTTTTTGTGCTCACGCGCCAGTCGCAGGCGCCGCCCGAGCCGTAAACGGATCTCGGGGATGGAATCCACCGTGTTGTTTTCCACTTGCGGTCGGGAGGGTGTTTTGGCCCGGGATTCGGGCTCGGGTCGATCGGGATTTTGCGGTTCTTTCGTCATGGCTGCAATCCCCGTAGTGCTTCTTGTGCCCAGGCACGATCCGTGGGGGAGGAGGTGTGGGCCAGGAAAATTTCCAGCTGGTTTCTTGCCGCGGCCGTGTCCCCGGATTTTACCAGAAGCGGCAGCAAGGCGGCCAGGGCCCGCTTATCCCCCGGATGCTCGCGCAGGATGGTTTCATACATGGCCCGGGCGTAGCCGTTGCGACCGAAACGAACATACGCCCCGGCCTCTTTGAGCCGCGAGAGTTCCTGGAGAGGATTCAGGATCTTCGCCTGTCTGTAGGCGGCCACGGCCGCATCCAGCCGGCCCTGCGCCAGCAGGGCATCACCGAGATTGATGTAGGCGATGTCCGGATGCCGATAACGCGGGTCGTCCAGGGCCTTGCGGAAGTACTTTTCCGCCTCCCGGGGGCGATTCAGAAGCAACTGAAGACCGCCGTAGTTGTTGTAAACGGAGGCCGGAGGATTGTGCTGCAAGGCACGCTCGTAATAGGCCTGGGCCTTGCCGTAGTTTCCCCGCAATTGCCAGGCATAGGCGAGCGCGGCGAGGATGTCGGGACGCTCGGGGGCCAGGCGCTCGACATAGAGCAACTCATCGAAGGCCTTGGGAAGATTGCCCTTGCGCAGGGCGTCCAGCCCCAGGGCGTAGTGCGATTCGATGCGCTTGTTCAGAACCTCGTCATTCGGCCTCGACCCCATGGTCTGGCAGCCGCAGAGCAAGACCAGGGTTGCGAGGGTGAAGGTGATGGACGGTTTGAGCTTCGTCATGATGGCCGCAGGCGCTGGATGAGCGCATGGACGGGTTGGATGTCCTGATCGTCCAATCCGGAGAGGTCGCTGATCACGGCCTGATCCAGGGCGCGACGGCAGCCGCAGTCGCATGCATCCTCCGCATCCGCGGTCAGGAAGATCGCCAGCATGCGCCGGGCGCGGGCGATGTTGGCGTTCATGACCTCGAGGACGTTGCTCACGCTGACATCGTCCTCCTCGACATGCCAGCAATCGTAGTCCGTGCTCATGGCCACCGTGGCATAACACATCTCGGCCTCGCGCGCGAGCTTGGCCTCGGGCATGTTGGTCATGCCGATCACATCCATACCCCAGGCACGATAAAGCTCGGATTCGGCCCGGGTGGAGAATTGCGGTCCCTGCATGGCCAGGTAGGTGCCGCCGTCATGAACCCGGATGCCGGCCTCCCTGCAGGCAGCGAGCAACCGCCTGCGCAGGCTTTCGCAGACGGGATCGGCCATGGACACGTGGGCCACGATCGGGCCGTTGAAGAAGGTGGATTCCCGATCCCGGGTGCGATCCACGAATTGACGCACCAGCACGAAATCGCCCGGACGAATGTCTTCCCGCAACGACCCGACGGCGGAGATGGAGATGATGCGGTTGACACCGGCCAGCTTGAGGGCATAGATGTTGGCGCGGTAGTTGATTTCGGACGGCAGCAGGCGATGATTGCGACCAT